>JBFHTA010000241.1:0-6241 GCA_041590855.1 Pseudomonadales bacterium | reverse complement strand
GTTCTTCTATCAAACCGTACAGGTTGGCTTTGAGCGCGTGCTCAACGAAGAACGAGACTCGCAAGGCATTGAACTGGTGAAGGAATACTACGACGAAAATGGCAAGCAACTGACCACCGTAAAACAAGGTCAGGAAGTCACAGTGAAGCTCAAAGTCCGGGTAACAGGCAGTGATCGTGTAAATAGCGTAGCTGTGGTAGACCTTCAACCGGGCGGCTTTGAATTGGTTCGTAGCTCGGTTAATCGCCAGTTCAGCGCCTGGGATTCCGAATACATTGACGTTCGGGAAGACCGACTGGTGATTTACGGTGACTTCGACCAAGGCATCACAGAACTAACCTACAAAGTCAAAGCAACCGCCTCTGGCCAATTCGTTATGCCACCGGTGTTTGCAGAAGCAATGTATGATCCGAAGACTTATGGTTACTCGGCTGCTGGTTCATTGACCGTCACGCCGTCTGAATAAGACGGCTGACCGGACACCCAGGAAACCAGTTATTGAACGCGAAGTACTGTATTCACTATGCCTAAACGTCGTTTCCAATCGATCTTGCGAAATACACCATTACATATTTTGCAAGATCGTCCTTACCGATGGATATTAGTTGCGACGCTTGGGCTACCACTCAGTTATCTGCTGTTACTGATTATTCTTCGCTGCCTTCCTGCGCCCACACTCTTTGATTGGCAAACCTGGTCTACCGCCTATTTAGATCAAGACGGACAGTTACTCCGTTTAACCCTGGCAGACGACGATACCTACCGTCTCCAATCAGATCTGGATTCGGTTTCGCCAGCGTTAATCCAAGCGACCCTCTTGTATGAAGATCAGCATTTCTACGAGCATTCGGGCATCGACTTTATGGCAGTGGGCCGTGCCGCTTGGCACACCTATGTGGTGCAAAATCGTCAAATTGGCGGTTCCACCATTACCATGCAGGTGGCTCGACTGAGCCAGGGGTTTGATTCTTCAAACATTCCCGGAAAGTTGCAGCAAATGCTCTATGCCTTATGGATAGAAGCGCATTACAGCAAACAAGAAATTCTCACCGCGTACCTGAATCACCTGCCATACGGTGGCAATATTGAGGGCATCGAAGCAGCCAGCCTGATCTATTTCAATAAACCTGCTGCGAAACTAAATACAGCCGAAGCCATGGCCTTGGCAGTGATCCCGCAGAATCCGTCGAAACGAAACCCTCTCAGTTCGAAAGGCTACGCGGAATTAATGGACGCCCGGGCACGACTTCTGCAACTCTGGCAAGAAGAATACGGTGACGACAGACAACTCACTCAATGGTTTGATTTACCCTTGGCTTTCCGTTCACCCAGCCAATTGCCTTTTAAAGCACCTCACTTAGTCAATTATCTGCAACAAACTCAGCCGTTCATTAAGAATCGGGTTCAAACCAGCATCAAGCTCACACAGCAAGCGCGGATCGAGAACTGGATAAACCGCTACTTATCAGACAACGCCCCACTCGGTTACAAAAACGCAGCCGCCTTGTTGCTCAATCATCAAACCATGGAGATAGAAGCCTGGGTAGGATCTGCCGATTTCTTTAACGACGGTATTTTTGGGCAGGTAGATGGTGTCACAGCCAAACGCTCTCCGGGATCAACACTCAAGCCTTTTGCTTATGCCTTGGCCATGGATCAAGGGCTGATTCACCCCTTGTCTTTGCTGAAAGATACCCCCAGCCGCTTTGCGGCCTACACGCCGGAGAATTATGATCTGGCCTACGCAGGCCCCATCAGTGCCACGGATGCCTTGATTAGCAGTCGCAATGTGCCTGCGATACGTTTAGCAGGCCAATTAACCTCTCCTAACCTGTATCAACTCCTGCAACAAACCCAGGTTCGCGGTATGAAAGCCCGCGCCCATTATGGACTCTCGACTGTATTGGGCGGCATGGAGCTCAGCATGTTAGAGCTGGTTCGACTCTATGCCATGCTGGCAAACCAGGGGAGCTATCAACAAGAACAACTACTTCTGAATGAAAGACCAGAAGAACTGACTACCGCACCCCGTAACACAGCCCCTCTTAATGCAGAAAAGCGCTTCTTAACACCAGAGGGTGCCTGGCTGACCTATCACATGCTCAGTCAAAACCCGCCAACTGATCGCGAGTACTTACCCACTAACAAGCATCAGCCCCTGTCGACAAACGCAGGGCACCACAACCCCATTGCCTGGAAAACAGGAACGTCTTTTGCCTTTCGGGATGCCTGGTCAGTCGGCTTTGATGAGCAATACGTTCTGGCGGTCTGGGTCGGTAATTTCGACGGTGAAGGCAACCCAAACCTGATTGGCCGAAAAGCCGCTGCGCCGTTGTTTTTCAAAATATTCAGGGATCTTCAACGAAGCACCTCTTACCCAAGCTCAGGTACCTTGGCAAACCAACCACCGATAAACCTGAGAAAGGTCGACATCTGTCTGGCGACCGGCTTCCTACCCGGCAAACATTGCCCCATGACAGTAAAGAGTTGGTTTATTCCCGGAGTGTCTCCGATTAAAACCGGTAATGTCTTCCGCGCCGTGCCGGTAAACATCGAAACAGGAAAACGCGCCTGTCGACATCAACCCGGCAAAACCCGTCTCGATGTCTATGAGTTTTGGCCCAGTGACCTCGCGAGATTGTTCAGAATGGCGGGCATACAACGTAAACAACCACCAGAATATGAAGCCGACTGCCAACTGCAGCAACTCAGCTCAGAGGCAACACCGCCGCGCATCACCACCCCGGTGAGAGGTTTAGTGTATTTTCTTACCGATACTGAAGAGCAACTGCCCTTTGAAGCCATTTTTGACGCCGATGTCCAGCACGCTTACTGGTTTCTGGATGGGGGCTTTATTGGAAAATCCACTCCTGAGCAGCCCCTGTTCTGGACGGCCAAACCGGGCAAGTATTTGCTAACGGTGACGGACGATCATGGACTGACGGATTCGATTGAGTTGGAAGTGCAGAGGATGGGAGTGAGGTAGGATAACTACAGCTTAGTTTTCCTAATTGCACGCGCTTTAGCTTTCACTGAGTCCATATCCAGTGGCTTGCCTTCACCACTATCCAACTGGTCGAGTCCTTCTTGAAGATCTCGACGTAACGCTTTGAGTGTTTTATCTGTACCACATTGCTCTAATTTTGGAGGGTTGGAAGAATACATAGGTCAAATCTTTTTATTTAAGGAAATGGATTAGCACTGTAATTACTATCCCTTTCTTTTTAAAGTTTTTTGCTTCGCCTTTTGCATCGCAATAAAGACACCGACTTTTGCATCTTCTGCCGTTACTTCACCTGGCATGGGTAATACCTGTTTTTCCCGTTCATTTAAAACTTTCATTGTCTTATTCTGAGTCATTATTACTATCCTTTTCATAACCTTCAGGGTCATCTAGAAATTTCTTCATATCTCCAGAAGCAAATCCTTCCGGTTCATCTAAATTCTCAGCTCCAACATTCCTGACATGTTGTTTAGCTCGTTTTATAGCATCTTTGATGCTTTCCGAATCCCTTTTACTCCGCTGATCACTGAGATGTTCAACATTATCGTTCATATTTTTACCTACAACCGTACATACAAATAGTCGCTTTTAGCGTTATAGCTAAGACCAAAGCTTTCATAGTAGCTTTTTACTTCAGAATTAATAGGATTCATAACACGAAGTTCATTTGCCCCCATAGCATGAGCATAACCTGCCATAGCTAAAAAGGTATGTTCAAATACCTTGATATCTTTTGGCTTATCTGGATTCCCCTCAATAAAATCGAGACGTAATTTAGTTCCCTGATAAGTTGGTCGACCAAGACTCAAGCTTACTAAAGTAGAGTTATGCCACAAAGCCATTTCAAAGCGTTTAGGGTATCGAAACTTGAATGCGCTATATCCTTCAACCCACTCCCAATCCACTCTTCTTTTAGGTGAGTTTTTCCAGCCATTAGACTGTACCAAAGCAGTTTGGGTGATTAACGTAGCTTGAAGAGGCCCCTGAGCATTAAAAAGTTCTTTATTCACTTCATCCAGAACAGCTTTCCGTATTCTTGTATAGCGTTCCTCAGCATCCCTGTGACTAGCTTGCATAGTTTCAATCCTTAAAAGTTTACTAAACGCTATCGTCATACTAAATAAACTGTCAATATCGTAAAACTGTAAAATCCAACAGAACTGAAAAACTGAATACTTTGTACAAGAACGTATTACACTCACCCCATACAAAAGAACTAATACCAACACACCCGAATCAGAAACTCCCATCTAAACAAACATGCTTTCTTTCCCCATACAAATCACTTCATAAACCAATGCACATTTTCAAAATTTAAGAACACACCCGTACCACATTTCCCCCCACAAAAGCCCCTAACCTCCCATCTATAGGGGCTTTAGCTGTTCGCTTGTTGACTGTAAATTTCCGTCTTTTTTCACTTACAAAATAGCAACGTTTATCCCTTTTAATTCATCTCTAATGTGCCAGAATGTGCGCTTTTAGAGTCCGAAAAGCCCAGTTATCAGGGATAGATTGTTATGCGTTTATTGAAATTGAAGTTTCATTGGCAGTGGTTTGTTTTGTTATTAGCCGGATGTGCGGGTGTGGGGATCACTCAGTATGATCCACTCGTTGAACTCTATGGCCAAAGCGCGCCTAAGAACCGAATCGTTGAGGCAGAGAGCACTGCTGGTCAGTTCTTTTTAAATGAAGTAGAACCCATCCTTGAACAGCGCTGCGTGGTCTGTCATGGCTGCTACGATGCGCCCTGCCAACTGAAGTTATCATCCCCAGCAGGCATTGATCGCGGAGCCAGCAAAGATGTGGTGTACGATGGCGCACGTATCCTGGCCAGTGAACCAACACGTTTAGGCATCGATGCCGATAGTACCTTCGAATGGCGTCAGAAAGGCTTCCACCCAATCTTAAATGAGCGAACCCAAACGCCGACGGTTAATCTACAAGCCAGTTTGCTTTACCAATTCATCAGCCAAAAACAAAAGCAGCCTGCGTTTGATTCTGAACGTCTGGGCGACGATATTCCGCTGGGCTTGAATCATCCTAATCAGTGTCCTTCACCTTCGGAGTCACAGGACTATTTGGCCGAAAACCCAAGCCATGGTATGCCCTATGGTTTGCCAGCATTGTCCAACGACGAATACGGTGTACTGACTCAGTGGTTAGCTAAGGGAGCCAACATGGCGAACAAACCCAAGCTAACAGAGCCTTACCTGGCGCAAGTTGAAAAATGGGAAGACTTTCTGAATCAGGACACGTTAAAACACCAGCTTATGGCTCGTTATGTATATGAGCACATTTATTTAGGGCACTTATATTTCTCTGAATTGGATGAAAACAAGGATGCAAATCATCGTGAGTATTTCAAGCTGGTGCGTTCTTCGACGCCCCCTGGTTCGCCAATCAATCATGTTAAAACGCGTCGCCCATATGACGATCCAGGCATACAGCGTGTGTACTATCGTTTAGAACGAGTACAAGAAAGCGTTCTGGCCAAAACCCATATGCCGTACTCGTTGGATACGAAGCGCATGTCATGGATTAAATCTCTGTTCATTGAACCCGACTATGAAGTTACATCACTTCCGGGCTATGACCCGGAAGTGGCGGCCAATCCATTCAAAGCTTTTGAAGCAATCCCCAGTCGTTCCCGATACCGATTCATGCTGGAAGAGTCGCTGTTTACCATCATGGGGTTCATTAAAGGGCCAGTGTGTCGCGGTCAAATTGCACTTAATGTGATTGACGATCACTTCTGGGTACTGTTCGTAGACCCGGATCTAAACCCGGAAAGAATGCATCGACTCGTCGCCAGCCAACAAGACAACTTGGTTTTACCAGGTGAAAAGCAAAGCAATGCAGGTATCATCACCAACTGGGTATCTTTCTCTGCTACACAAAGAAAATACCTGAATAATAAGCTGCAATTGATAAAACATCTGAGTGAGCAAAATAAACTCAACCTCAACCTTATTTGGGACGGAGACAAAAAGAACGATAATGCCACACTCACCATCTTCCGCCATTTCGACAGCTCTACCGTGGTGAAAGGCTTGGTCGGGCAAGAGCCAAAAACCGCCTGGCTCATTGATTACCCATTGTTAGAGCGTATCCATTACTTACTGGTCGCAGAATACGACGTGTTCGGAAACATCGGACATCAGATGAATACCCGCTTGTATATGGACTTCTTGCGCATGGAAGGCGAAGGTAACTTCCTGTCATTATTGCCCGCCG
>JBFHTA010000240.1:0-6312 GCA_041590855.1 Pseudomonadales bacterium | reverse complement strand
CATGGTCAGGTACTTTTTACATAGATTCACTTCTTCAAGAAAAGTTGCCTGAGACTTCAATTCACCCAGCGTCGCCCGAAACAAACTGGATAAGTCCTCAACAGCACGCTCTGCTTTTTCCGGGTCTACCATAATCAAACTGGCAATGGTATTCATACTGTTAAACAGAAAATGCGGACGGATTCGCGACTGCAGTGCTTCCACCCTTGCTTCCAGTTCCGCTTGCGCCCGTTGCGTTAATTCAGTCTGTGCATATAAATAGCGAATCAAGAGAGCAGCAATCAACAACGCCAACAAACCGTTCTTTAGAACATGCGCCCAATCCACCACGTCTTCTTGCATCCAGCCAATCAATGCCGTCATACACACAACCACCAGCACGATAACGAAATAGCTGATGGTTGCCGCCATTGCATCCGGTAACTGCATTAACCATTTACGTAAGGTACATAATAAGGCCGCGCAGGAGAGCGTTACCCACTGCACAAACAACGACAGCCATCCGAGAAGCTCAAGACTGATTTGATCCCAGGGTTTCAGCAGCAAAACCACAAAGGCAATGATCTCGGCCATCACCACCAGCACCCCCAGTGTGGCGCTGTTGCACAAGTCAGGTAAGAAATAAGTACGACTATCGTTTTCCATTACCAACAAAATCCATCTGTTACATTCTTAAAAGTTAATAATTATCAATAAGCTATAAAATATCCAACCCTATCCTCGTATCGAACCGTAAATTCTTCCTCGAAATACTGGCGAAAGGATTTAGACTAATTAAAGAACCTCTGAGCAAGTCCCCTATTGACCCAGACTGAGTAGCACTCGAATTTGCCCCATTGGAATCTGTCTAATTCGACTCATGATGTATCAGCCTGTTAGAAGAGCGAAAGGAATGCATATGCACTCGCCTCAGCATAGACGATCATCGGAATACGCACTTTCCAATACTGCCAACAGAGCGCATCCGAACACCACAGGCCGCCACTGGATACATTTATTAGTAGCACTTTTGGCAAGCAGCCTCTTTTATCTGCCTGTCAGCCATGCTGGCTCAGATCATCTCACCCAAAACGCGCCCATCTCTGTGTGTGATGATGAAAACCTTTGGCCTCCCTATGCCTTCCTTCAGGATGACACCTTGACCGGTGCAATGATCGAACTCACAGACGCTCTCTTTAAAGAAGCCGATTTGCCTTACAATATTCATCTGGCCCCATGGAAACGCTGCCTGTATCAGGTGGAGCACTTTGAAGGCGAACCGGCCTTTGAGGTCTTTATCAACGGATCATACAGTGCCGAACGGGCCGAGAAGTTCCTGGTGTCGTCACCTGTTTATACGACCGGTAATGCCTACTTCTATTCGCAGGAGCTCTTCGATTCAGCCCCCCATATTAATACACTTTCCGACTTATCCGATTTCACTGTGTGTGGCGTTCATGGCTACAACTATGACATGTACCGTATTAAACCCAGTCAGCTATCCGTAGTGGCCAACGACCTTCATTCCGCATTCCGTTTACTGAAAAGCGGTCGCTGTGAAGTTGTGCTCAACGCCTATTCCGTCCCTTTTGGCTCACTGTTTACCGACAACCCAATGATAGATGACACCATACGAGCCAATATATTTGATGAGTTACCTGCGCAGAGCTTTCATATTTTTGTATCGAAAAAGACACCCAGGGCGCAATTTCTGTTAGATAAGATCAATGCAGCCATTACCACCCTGAAACAGAATGGCACAACCGACCGAATCTTTCGTAAGTATTTGCCCGATTGTGCTGCAGACTGTTAACCAGTAGACATAGAGATCGCCTAAAGCGTCAATATAATGCACTTATCAAATTTTAATTAACGTCAAATAATAATCGTCCGATATACATATGTAACCGGACTCAATCTTTTTTTGTATTGATAAAAAAAACCAGTTAAATTTAGAAGGATTGTCTAAATCGTCAGGTTAATAATTCTCGAGAAGCGCTTGCATGGAGGCTTCAAATGGAATTGCTTAATAACTAGCTAGCAGGACAGAGTTGTAGAGTGAGTTTAGATAAGAACATTCAACTTTCGCGAAGGAAATTTCTCGAATACGCGACCTCAGTGTCAGCGGTAGCCTTCGGTGGTGCTTATACCATTATTAAGCACGGTTCTGCTACATCTCCTGAAGTTAGCCCGGCACCTGTCGAACTCACCAAGGCTAACGTAGAACCAACCATCATCACACCGACCACTCCGGCCCCTGCACCAGAGCCTGTTATCGCCGATGCTTCGAAAGCCATCGAGGAAGCCGAGCGCCAACGAATGCTGGAAAAGGTACAGCGTTTCGACGAAGATTTGGAAGGCGACTTGTGGTTAACCAAAGCAGAATGGAAAGTACTTAAGGCAACCTACAATAAGATAGAACGAGTCAAAAGCCACGTCGGTTATGGGCACTTTAACATTCTCTCCTTTGATGACATGTTGAAGTATGCCAAAGCCGTTCCCTCCATCGGGGCGTTTGATAAAACCGAGTTGGCCTTACTGGAAGGCACCTTCCATAGAGATGCCAAAGAACTGGGCTTCATGGGTACCAAGGTGGTAACCAATCTAACCAACCAGATTAAGTCTTCCCAGGTCGTCAAAATCCCTGGCTCCGGGCATTATCTGTTCAAAGGTGATTCGGAACAGTTCCTGTACACACTTCAGAAAAAAGTGGGTGAAGACCTCATTCTAACCTCTGGTGTTCGCAGCGTCGTTAAACAGTATCAGTTGTATTTCCGTAAAGTGATTGACCGAAATGGTAACCTGTCCAGGGCCTCTCGCTCCTTAGCGCCCCCAGGCTACTCTTTCCACGCGTCCGGCGATTTCGACGTGGGGCAACGAGGTTACGGTAAATTAAACTTCACCAAAGATTTCGAAAATTCTCTGGTCTATAAAGAACTGGCTGATCTGGGCATTATTCGAATCCGCTATACTGCAGACAATATGCTGGGCGTTCGCTACGAGCCTTGGCACATTCAGCTCGTTTAATCTTTCTCAAACCTTCAGTTCTCGCTTAGCTTGCTTTCGCACAGCTGCATATGCCGTGATATAATCGCCGCCAATTTTGAGCATCTAAGACGAGAACCCAAGCCATGTCCGATTCTTCTAATAATCAAAAAAGCACCAACATCCAATGGGGTGGCCGTTTTTCTGAAGGCGTGGATGCCTTTGTGGAAAAATTCACCGCGTCTATTGAATTTGATCAGCGCATGTACCGCCAAGACATTGCCGGTTCCATAGCACATGCCACCATGCTGGAAAAAGTGGGCATTTTGACGTCGGACGAGCTGGCTCAAATCAAACAAGGGTTGAATGAAGTTCAACAAGACATAGAGAACGGTACGCTGGAATGGTCTATCCCGCTGGAAGACGTTCACATGAACATCGAAGCCCGTCTGACTGACAAAATTGGCATCACCGGGAAGAAACTGCATACCGGACGCTCCCGTAATGATCAGGTTGCCACCGACATCCGTTTGTATGTGCGCGACGAGATCGACTTTATCTGTGAAGAAATCACCCGTCTTCAGGAAGGCTTGGTAATGCTGGCCGAGCGCGAAGCTGCCACCATCATGCCGGGCTTTACTCACTTACAAACCGCGCAGCCAGTTACCTTTGGTCACCACATGATGGCCTGGAATGAAATGCTGGAACGCGATTACGAACGCTTCCAGGATTGCCGCAAGCGTGTTAACCGTTCACCACTGGGTGCGGCAGCGCTGGCAGGTACAACGTATCCGATTGATCGTCACATGACAGCTAATTTGTTGGGCTTTGATGCGCCGACCGAAAACTCATTGGACTCGGTGAGCGACCGTGACTTTGCCATTGAATTCTGTTCTGCCTCTTCTCTATTAATGACGCACTTATCTCGCGCCTCGGAAGAGCTGATCCTATGGACGTCTGCCCAATTCAACTTCATCGATCTGCCAGATCGCTTCTGCACAGGCTCCTCCATCATGCCGCAGAAGAAAAACCCGGACGTACCTGAGTTGGTTCGCGGTAAAACCGGTCGTGTTAACGGTCACCTGGTTAGCTTGCTTACACTGATGAAAGCTCAACCACTGGCTTACAACAAAGACAACCAGGAAGACAAAGAGCCTCTGTTTGATGTTATCGATACAGTGAAAGGTTGTCTTCGCGCCTATGCGGACATGGTTCCGGCCATTCAGGTGAATGAAGCGTCAATGCGTGAATCTGCTCGACGTGGTTTCTCCACGGCAACAGACCTGGCAGACTATCTGGTGCGCAAAGGTATGCCGTTCCGTGACGCCCACGAAGTGGTCGGCAAATCTGTTGGCTATGGCCTGGAGCAGAACAAAGACCTTAGTGAAATGACCTTGGAAGAACTTCAACAGTTCTCAGATACCATCACGGAAGACGTATTTGATGTCCTGACATTAGAAGGTTCCGTCAATGCCCGTAACCACATTGGTGGCACGGCACCGGCACAGGTTCTGGCGGCAGTAGGCCGAGCCAAAGAAAAGCTACAAGCACGCAAGTAGTCACCTTGGTGTTACGAGTGGTGGGATCACCCACCACTCACATCTATCATTACGCATTTTCCGTTTCGCATCTTTTTCACTGACCACTCATCCCTGAAAAACATCCGCCGTTCGACTTTTTCGCCCGTACCCGCGTAACTACTAAAGCTCCGTCTACAATTGGACGATCTACTGTAATGTATCGACGTTTTCTCTTGTAGGAATCCCCACATACTTTGGGAACAGCGACTATAATCATGGTAGCAAATCGACTTTTAGCCTCCGGAGTGGACGTGCAGGAACAACTAGTGGAACTTCCCGACATTCAATCCATACAGGACATTGAAGATAAGTTCCTGCAAGTAAATGCATTACGATTGCAGCGTACTCGGGATTCATTAACTATTCGCCAACAGGGGTTTCTTGACCTCCTGCCACTGCTGTTCCATTTCAATAACCCTTCACTGCCAGGCTACTGCCATAAAGACACCCCATGTGGAATCAGCCGCTATCGTCCTGGACGTGAATCCCTGTCGCTACCAAGAAATGTGACTTCGTCGCTTAAACGACAGCGCCAGAATCGGGGCCACAGAGCCATTCAGGGCATTTATCTCATGGGCAGTACAGGGTCGATAGCTCATTCCCGCCGCAGTGATTTTGATGTCTGGATTTGCACACACCCGGAAATGACCTTGGAGGAATCCGAACTGCTCAGCCGGAAATGTGAAAAAATCACCGAATGGGCGCAGAAATTGGGCGTTGAAGCCTATTTTTTCCTGATGGACCCGGATAAGTTCCGTTCCGGAATGCAAGGTGAACTGACCGAAGAAAGTTGCGGCAGCACCCAGCACTTCTTACTGCTCGACGAGTTTTATCGCACCGCCATTCTGGTGGCAGGACGCAAGCCCACCTGGTGGTTAGTCCCTTTGGCCCAGCATCATATGTATGATTCCTACGTCGCCGACATGTTCAGTCGCCGACTGGTCGAGCCGGAAGAGTATCTCGATTTCGGCCCGGTTAATGAATTTCCCATCAGCGAGTTTCTTGGCGCGGGCATGTGGCAGCTTTATAAGGCCATTGATTCCCCGCATAAATCAGCCATCAAATTGATGATTGCCGATGTCTATGCGTCTGAATACCCGAATACCATTCCTTTGAGCCAACGCTTCAAGGAAGCCCTGCACGGTAACAACTTTGATTTGAACGACTTTGATCCCTACATTCTGGCGTATCGGGTGATCGAAGGGTATTTGAACCGAAAGCAAGACCTCTCCCGTCTGGAAATTGTACGCCGTTGCTTTTATTTCAAAGTCGGCATCAAAGCCAGTAAGTTCATCGAGCAACCCCATCTTACCTGGCGGGAAAATCTGCTAATGCAGCTACTGGAAGAATGGGAGTGGTCTCAGGAAAAGCTGGAACAACTGGATAACGTAGATCACTGGAGTGTGTCCCAGGTAGCCGCCGAACGTAAAGCCATTGTCTCCGAGCTGATCAAAAGCTACACCTCGCTGACTAATTTTGCCCGTCGCTTTGGTACAGCCTCCACTATGAGCGCCAGAGACATCAACATTCTGGGCCGTAAGCTGTATGCAGCCTTTGAGCGAAAACCGGGGAAGATCGAGTTCATCAATCCGGGGATAACCAAATCACTGGAACATCAGGATTTAGCCTTTTGCTATCACAAACACAAAGACAGTCAGCAACACATCTGGGAAGTACACGCAGGCCGACAGGTAAGTTTGCTTGATCCGCCGATTTATCGGGCCAAAACCCTGATTAAAGCCCTGACCTGGTGTCGGGTGAACGGCAT
>JBFHTA010000239.1:0-6326 GCA_041590855.1 Pseudomonadales bacterium | reverse complement strand
TCTGAAACGGTACCGAATGGCTGCGAATTGGTTGATGTTATCGAGCAGTATTTGCACTAGAGTCGGGTCGAAATGTTTACCGGATTGCTCTTTTATAAGAGCAATGATGTCATCATGATCCCACGCTGGTTTGTAGCAACGTTCGCTGCCCAGCGCGTCATACACATCAGCCAAAGCGACAATGCGCCCACAGATGTCGATTTCTTCACCTTTCAACCCTCTGGGGTAACCGCTGCCGTCCCACTTTTCATGGTGTTGCAGGGCGATAGTGGCAGCCATTTTTAGAATGCGTTTCTCTGATTTGGCCAGTATGTCGTAGCCCACTTCGGCGTGAGTTTTCATGATTTCCCATTCATCATCGGTATGCTTACCGGGTTTGTTCAGAATGGAATCCGGTACGGCGATTTTTCCGACATCATGAAGTGGCGACGCATGTTTGATGAGTTCAGCTTCTTGTTCCGGCAAGCCAATTTTTTGAGCCAAAAGCTGGCTGATTTGAGCGACGCGTTTAACGTGCGCCCCAGTTTCTTTACTGCGTTTTTCGACCGCTTCACCGAGCAGGTAGACCAATTCCCTCTGGGTTTCTTCGATCTCATCCCGCAGCAACAGATTTTCATAGGCAATGGCAACGCTGTTGGAAAAAATTTCTAACAGTCGGTGATCGAGATCCGTCAGCGTATAGACGTTAGAGACGTACAAGAGGTTTTCGCTGCCTGAGCGGGTAGCAAAAAAGCCGACAAAATGGTTGTCTTTATGAAGCGAAGTTCGTGTTTTCATCGCTTCATCAAAAAGAGCCATGATGTCTTTGGGAATTCTCTGTTTTTCTGAACCGAGCAAAGGCCCGAGCTGGTCACCGGTAGCGGCCAGAATTTGATAATTGTCGTGGCGATGAGAGGCGGCAAAAGCGGAGACCGTGTTTAAATAGATGGCGTTTTCATCCAGCCCCAGAATATTGGTGACCTGCATCAACATGGCAGAGGCAAACTCTTCCAGGCGACTGAACTCCATGATCTCGTTGCTGGCTCTAATGACTTTCTCCAGACCCAGACGGTGGTTATCGATCATCTTGATATCGCGATAGGAGCGTAAACCGGAAAAGAACAGGGTTTTTAACTTGGTGATATTAAGTTCGGTTTTGTCTTTGTAATCATGAATGTCCAGTTCACGTATTACCTGTTCTTCCGGTGCCTGACCAGGTTGGCCAGTTCTCAAAACCACTCGTGTTGAGGTGATGTTGAGGGTATTTCGGATGTATTTGGCGAGCTCCAGTCCGGCATGATCGGTTTCCATCACCACATCCACCAATGCCAGCGCGTATTCTTTTTGAGCGAGTAACTCTTTGGCTTCTGCGGCAGAATAGGCATTATCGAAATGGATGGTCTTGTGATCAAACTCGAACCCCTTCATTACCATCTCTGTGACGGTATGGACTTGGGGTTCGTCATCCACAATCAAGACATGCCAGTGTCCTTTGCTATCAGGTCGTTCAGTCTTATCTTCTTCGTCGGAGAAGCTTTGATCCCCAAAAAGTAATGCACTGCCCATAAATGAGTATCTGCCTTTCAACTAGGTTCTACACATTCAGTTTAGTCGGCTTTGGGGTAACTTCTACATCAAAGGACTACTTTTGGCTCCATTGATTAATTGACCACTCAACCCGCTCGTCGACACTCAGTTCTGAATGTTCCAGCGCTTCAATGGCATGTAAACGATGTGCCAAGCCAATTTGGTTGGCAATCTGGATGGCCAAACCAGGACGCGCATTCACTTCCAGAATTAACGGGCCAAGCTCGTTGTCCAGCACGATGTCTGCGCCCAGATAACCGAGATGGGTCATCTCATAACAGGCAGCGGATAACTTCAGGATCACATCCCAGTGGGGGATATGAAGCTCGTTGAATGGCTTTTGAGTGTCGGGATGACGCTCAACCAAGGTATCGTTTTGAACCGCAAACAGACTTTTACCGGTGCTGATATCCAACCCCACTCCGACCGCACCTTGGTGCAAGTTGGCTTTACCGTCAGAGTCTTTGGTGGAACAGCGCATCATGGCCATGACCGGGAAGCCTTTAAAGATGATGACGCGAATATCCGGTACCCCTTGATAACTGTAATCGTTAAAACGTGGGTCGAAGTTCACCAGATCTTCCACCATGGCAACGTCGTTACGCCCTCCCAAACTGTACAAGCCGCTAAGGGTATTGGAGATATGGCGTTGAATATCCATCAGGCTGATCTTGTCACCGCTGGGCTTGAGGAAGTGATCACCTTCACGCCCTACGATTACCAGAATACCTTTACCACCGCTGCCTTGTGCCGGTTTGATCACAAACTTATCCAGCTTCTGAAATTTGGCCAGCGCTGATTTAATCTCAAACTGATGCGACACGACACCGATCAAATGAGGAACAGAAATCCCCGCCTTAAGCGCGGCTTTTTTGGTCTTTAGCTTATCGTCAACCAGCGGGTAAAAACGTCGGTCATTGTAGCGGGCGATGAAGTCAACGTTGCGCTGGTTCATCCCCAAAATGCCCATCCGTCTCAGGGTAAATGGATTGGCTAACATTAGTTGCCTCCTTTATCCGAGACAGACTCAGACGCATTCAGTCTGGCTGGCATGTGCCAATCCTGTTCAGATTTACTGACTTGTGCAAATCGGAACAACTCAGACAAGCGATATCCGTTGTATTGACCCAAAATCAGAATAAAGCCCAAGGTAGCCAAGTGCAGTTCCGGGAAGTTGAAAGCCAGATATTTCAGGGTGCTTGAGGTCATAACGAAGTAACAGGCAATGGCTACGATCAAGCTGCCGGAACCCTGTACCAAAACGTCTTTCGGGCCTTCTTCTTCCCAGATAATCGACATACGCTCGATGGTCCAGGCCAGAATGATCATTGGGAAGAAGGTAACGGTCAGACCTTGCTGGATGCCTAATTTATGACTGGTGATGCTGATCACACCCATTAAACCGACAACAATTACAACGATGGCGGCTACCCGAGCGACCAACAGCAAGTTGATGTTGCTCAAGTAGGATCGTATCAATAAACCGACAAAAACAATGGTTAAAAATACTGGTAGACCAGTGGTCAGTGTGGTTTCAATAAACGCCAGGGCGATCAGTACCGGCATAAAGGTACCGGAGGTTTTGATACCAATCAGTACACGAAGGAAAACTACTACCAAGGCACCTAAAGGGATCAGCAGAATCAGCTTAAAGATGCTTTGCTGTTCTGTTGGCAGGCCAAGGATTGTGAAGTCCGAATCATCCGACTCGGTATGCAGCTCGTTCCAAACCGCTACGCGACGGCTCGACATAATGTTGCTGATGATCGAGAAACGCACTTCTGAATCCACTCCACCTACAACGTCTAACAGTGACTTGCCACCAATCTGCCAGATCAGGAAGTTCTTTATGTTGGTTTCTCGATCGGAGCTGAAATTAAACAACTTCCACTCGTTTTCGATATAGACAGAAAGGATTTCCGAAGGCAGTAAACGTCGATGACCGTCTTCCAGATACACCCCGCGAACAATGGTTGAATCAATACCTTTTAGAGCCAACAAGTTTTTGATCAGTTTGGTTTTACTGCCGGTTTTTAACTCGTCATTTAACAGATAGCCTACTTCAGGCAGGTCTTTGGTTTCGATGATCTGGATTAGTCGATTCACCAGACTTTCGGTGTCAGAAGATTGCTGAAACGCCATTTCAATGATGGCCTGAGCCGCTACCGTTCGGTCTTTGTCGAAATCCGAGACCGGTGCCGGATTCGGCGCAGGCATTAATTCGCTTTGTTGTTGCGGGTCGTAAGTCAGCTGCATTTTATAGTACAGACGCTGTTGACCGGAAACATCCCGCTTGCTCCAAACGGCCTGACGAATGTTGTTTTCTTCCGTTGTTGTCAACCCATAACCGTTGGTGGTGTATTGCTCATCCAGAATGACGATGCCACTTTGCTTACTTGGCAACGTCAACTTTGCTTGCGCTTCCGGCTGTGAGGTATCGGCTTTGAATGTCACAAGGGCTTCGACTGTCCAGACTTCCTGAGTTTCACCTTTCACTAATGGGAAACCCATTTCGTACGATTTATAGAGAGTCATACCAATCCCCATCAATATCAGGGCGAAGGCGATGAAATAGACTTGAGCTCTACTGGACATGAGTCGTTAATCCTTTTCTAAGGTTTCAGGGCGTTTAATAATATTTATTGTGTGTCTTTAGCAATGAACTTCTGGCTTACATCGATGATGGCTCTGTCCATCAGGAAGTTACGACCGATCAATACCGGATAGGTAAAGTCACTTCGATCCGTCAAGGTCACTTCAATACGTTCTTTTACCTGGCCAATGGTCAAATCCAATAAAACGGCATAGCGTTCCTGAACTTCGGTGCCGTGGCGCTTGATCTTTACGACGCGCTCAACCGGTTTCTCGATCTGGAAGGTTTCTTTGGTTTTTCGGTCCATCAGGTTAAAACGAACCCAGGATTTTCCGTCGCGTTCAAACGGCGTGATGTCCCTAGCGTCGATGGACGTAGTGGTTGCACCTGAGTCGATACGCGATTCAAACGTCCAGTTCGATGGCTCAATGGTGGTGTACTCTACTTGCCCGATAACGGCTTTTTTCTCGATGCGTTTAAATTTCTCGGGAATCACTTCCACGCGCTTTTCTACTTCTTTGGTAACTACTTTAGGGGCTACCTCAGGGCAATGCGCTTGCGTGTTCTTAGATTGTTCTGTTTGACTGTTGGTATTTGGATCAGTAACAGGTTTAGTGGCTAAGGTGTCACAGCCTGCCAGTATGCCTACCAGTGCCAAAACGCTAAAAGATTTATTTACCATCGGTAAGATACTCCAAAGGTTAGGTTGCTGTATGTGGTACTGTCGCCGGATTCCGGGGCGTCGTTGTAGTCCCACTCGTAATTCAGATTTATGCCTATGTTGTACGGCAAGCCATATTCCAATGTGGAAATGGTCTCGATTCGTTTATCGTCACGACCCAGGAATAAAAAATTGTTTTCGTGGTAGAAATACAGGCCGTCAAACATGGTTTCTTCTTTGTAATACAGTCTGAACTCAAGGCCTTGCTCTGAAATTGTGCCTTCTTCTTTATAGTGTTCGTCCAAATGAACAAGATCAATACTGTATAGTAGTTTCCGGAAAGGAGCCAACCAGGGTTGGTGACCGATCCCAATGCCATAGATACGTCTGCGATTGAGGTTTTCAAACAGATCTTCTTCGTATCGAAAGCGGGATGTCGCAAACATCTTGTTGGAAAGAAAGTAATCTACTGAGGTGTCAAATAAGGTTTCGCGGTCGGTGGTTATGTCGTTGGTGGAATCTTTCTCATACTCAAATTTCGAACGGTTTCGCAGGTTCTGGTAAGAGATGGAATTCTCAAGAGTTACTTCCCATTCTTTGGAATTATTTCCGCCTTCACTGTGTTCCAGGTCGACTTCAGCTAACAAAGAACCAGAGTATTGGAATTCTTTATTAATCGGTGACACATAGTAGAAATATTTAATTTCATCGAGAGAAGATAATTCGATGGTTTCACCATCAATGGTTTCGATCAGGGTAATGCCGTCTTTGATGCTTTGCAGGCGTCCTTGATAGAGCTGGCCGGTGGCCAGGCGGATGCGGACATTTCGTTCCAAAATTAGACTTTGAATATGACGACGATTGAGACTGACAGAGCCAGAGTGCGAGGTCGACAGTTTCAGTTTTCGACCATCCAGATAACTGACGAACCCGGTGAGCTGGTCGCCATTTCCGGTTATCACTTGATCGGCATAAGCGGAAGAAAACACCAGACTAAAACCGCAAATGACAATAACCAGTAGACGTTTTTTCAGTAATGCCCGTTTTGGAGAAACAAAACGCATTGAGAACACAATCCTTGCATATACGGGAAATTTTAAAGTTAACTTTGAGGCCCGCGCCCTGAGATGGTTCCCTTAACATCCCCATAAATTCGATAGTTATCTTAAAGCCTCAACACGAAAGGTGAAAGCCTTGGTTAAGTACTAATGAAATCTGTACACAAGCATTGAGTTTCCGCTTTGGTTAGAACATCTTGCCGTAACATAAGGTTTTTGATCCGAGAAGCTCAGTGATACCATGTCTTCTTTTTGATTTTTAATGCGGATTTTTTAGCCGCGAATCCTATTACTTAAATATTTTTCTAAGCAGGGGCATTTATGGCTGCTAACGCATCAAAAAAGGCAAGTAACTGCATGGGCCTCCTGATAAAACTCATTGCCGTGCTGGTGATTCTCGGCGGCATCGGCCTGGTTGGTTACGCCTATCTGGGCGATCTGTCGCCGC
>JBFHTA010000238.1:0-6341 GCA_041590855.1 Pseudomonadales bacterium | reverse complement strand
TGAACTGGCAGAAGACATCGACACCTCGGAAGACTTGATCTACGACCGAATTGATCAGGCAGTATCTCCTCAGGATGACGCTGATAACGATGATCTGCCTGTCAATGATTCACCGAGAAGCGATTTATTCCGACCTGAGAATCTGGTGTCTTCCCGCGATCTGAGCTATCGCGAGCAATCTGGTGTAGTTGAAATCCAAACCAACGATGGAGACACCATCACCATCAGTTTGGCCAGCGTTGACTTTGAATCAGCTCGCTTTGAACAAACCAACGATGGCTCCAGTTTTGGCTATACCGCGTATTCAGGCTCTCAATTCAGTGTGTCTGTTGACGGTGAGCTGGACGAAGGTGAGTTGACTGCTCTGAATGATTTCTTGGGGCAGGTTGATAGCCTTGCTGAATCTTTCTTCAGTGGCGATCTTGAGAGTGCGCTTGATCAGGCATTAGCGTTGGACTACGACACCTCTGAATTGGCCAGTTTCTCACTGGATTTTGCCTACAGTGAAGTTCAAGCCAGCACCCGAACTTATCAGAATGTACAAGATCTTGGAAATCAAGGGCCTGCCTTGGCTTCTTTACCTAACATAGCTCAGCCCCTCAAACAATTTGCTGAAGAGGTTCAAAGTGTGGTGGACAAAGCCAGCTTGTTCCAAAATTCAGCGGCAGGCATGTTAGATCTGTTGGAGCAGTTTATTGCCGATCGTGCGGAGCGGACAGAGGCTAGCCCGAGTGAGCGCATTCAAGAGTTTGCACGCTCTTTGTTTGATGAGTTGTTGCAGGACAGGGCGCAGCCAGAGCCGGTTGATTCACCTGATGAAGGCAGCTCAGTAGAAAACCTGGCAGGCGAGGTCTAAACCGCCCATTTACTGATGCCATGGTCTGGTGTAGTAAATTGATCTCAAAGAGCGCTTCGGCGCTCTTTTTTTATGTGGTGTAACTGCATAGAATACGCCAGATCAATCATTAAGGTTACTGGAATGACGAACGAAGCCCCTGAGTTAATAGTATTGACCACTGAAGGATGCCACTTGTGTGAAGTTGCAGCGCAAGTCATTGCAAGCGCGGTAAACCTTGAACAAGTGTATGTCGAAATGGTCGACATTGCCGAAGAGCCCGATGCAAGTCAATTGATTGATCAATATGGCACGCGATTGCCTGTGGTAAAGCATATTGCCAGCAAAAAAGAACTGGACTGGCCGTTTGATTCGGCCACCTTTGCACGGTGGTTCGATCTGGCGAATGGCTAATTGTGATTAGTTTTCTTGTTTTTGCTGTCGGAACTCGCCAGGCGTAGTGTTAGTCCAAAGTTTGAAGCTGCGATGGAAGGATCGGGTGTCAGAAAACCCCAGATGTGCCGCAATATCACTCATTGAAAGTTGGGTATAAGCCAGATAATACTCAGCGCTTTCTTTACGTACTTGATCTAACAATTCCTGATAACTGCTGTTGGCGGCTTGTAGCTTTCTTTGAAGTGTTCGACCGGATACACCGAGTAATTCTGCAAGGCGCTCTTTTCTTGGTGGTTCCGACTTCATGATTTCTTTCAGCGCACGGGTGGCCTTGATAACAATGTCTTGCTCGGAGGTTAGTTCGTTAAGCTGGGTTTGAGCGTGTTGCTCTAATGTCTGAAGAAGTAATGGATCAGAACGCCGTAACGACATTTCAAGTTGTTGTTGCGAGATGATCAACGAATTGCTGGTTTGACCGAATTTGATCGGGCAGCGGAAAATGTCCTTGTATTGTTGTTCTGTCTCCGGGTTTGATGGCTTGTCTTTGGTTAACCATATTTCCACTGGAGCCTGATCCGGACGGTTCGACAACCAACGGGAATAGGTGACCCAGGAAGCCAAAACGTTATCAATCATGTGTGGAATGACCTCAGGGTGCGTGTAGTTGCAGTGCCAGGTCATTTTCATTCCGTTCCCGTCAGGCAATTGCCAAGGCTCAAACTCAGTAACGCCCATATCGCCAACCAGTTTTTCATAGGGCATGGCCTTTTCCAGCGCTTCACGAACCGTTTTACAATTCATGGTGATGTAGCCAAGCACCACGTAAGAGCTGGGCTGGACGTATTGAGAAGTACTCAGTCCGAATGATTCAGACTGGCAGGCACGAATCAGCTCCAACAACAAGGATTGAAAGTCTGTACCCTGTACTCTGGCAGTATCGTCTTCAAGCATATGAGAGGGAAATCGACTGTTTACAATCGCTTGCTCGATGGCAATGCCCATGGCTTTTGAACAGTCGAGGTACTGTAAGATTGGGGGTACTGAGGCGGTTCCCAGGTTTTGAGAAGCGGAGTCTGTCGAAGTGATCTCGGTGTCAGTCATACGCGGCATTGATGTCTGTCAATTTTATTGTTTCTATTCTTATCGTGACCCAATTTGAATATGGCCTGTCCAGATTGGTCAGTTTAAAAATAGTTTAACATGGTTAGACTGTGCCCAACATAATTAAACTATTTTCATAACCTTGGCCTTTAAATTTGCCTTTTGAAAATAGAGTCTTAGGAACATATGAGTAAGCAGGAGAAGGTGTAATGCGTCGTTGGAATGGTTGGGGTGATGAGAATACGTATCTGGAATTGCCAGACAATGGCCAGTCATTTCTGGAAGATAAAGTCGGTGCAGCTTCGCCATTGGATAATGCAACGTTTGAGCAGGTAGCGGCATCTGTTCCTGATTCGCGTTTGCCGGAGTCCGATTCATATACCACTGAAAAGAAAGACCGAATTTTGCATGCGCGTGGTCAGAGCCTGCCTGATTGGTTGGCTATGAAAAGCGGTGATATAGGCGTCTTTCCGGACGCTGTAAGCTATCCGGAATCAACCGACGATGTGCGTGCACTTCTGGATCAAGCGAAGGCCAATAACTGGGTAGTTATTCCCTACGGTGGTGGTACCAGTGTGGTAGGGCATATTAACCCGTTGGCGGACGAGCGTCCGATCATTACGGTTGACATGGGGCGCATGTGTCGTTTGTTGGATCTGGACGAGCAAAGCCGAATTGCGACTTTTGGAGCGGGCGTCCCTGGACCGCTTCTTGAGTCGCAGCTTCAAGCCAAGGGCTATACCCTTGGCCATTTTCCTCAATCATTTGAGTTGTCTACGCTGGGTGGCTGGATTGCCAGTCGTTCAAGCGGTCAGCAGTCATTAAAATACGGCCGTATCGAGCAGCTTTTTGCTGGCGGTAAAATCGAAACCTTGGATGGCGCGTTTGATATTCCTACGTATCCTGCATCATCCGCTGGCCCAGACATTCGCGAGTGGTTCATGGGCTCCGAAGGACGCTTTGGCATCATCACCGAAGCAAAGGTTCGTGTTACGCCATTGGCTGAACAAGAAAAGTTTTATGTGGCTTTCTTGCCCAATTGGATTCAGGCATTGAACTGTGTCAGAAACATGGTTCAAGCGGGCATTCCCATGTCCATGATGCGATTAAGTAACGCCATTGAAACAGAGACTCAATTGGCGTTGGCAGGGCATGAAGGCCAGATTAAGTTGCTTGAGAAGTTCCTTAAGTTCAGGGGCGCAGGTGAAGGGAAGTGTATGTTGACCTTTGGTTTGACACACAACAAATCCCAGAACGCATTATCACTTTCTCAAGTGAAGAAAATAATATCCCGTCATGATGGTGTATACACCGGCAGTATGTTGGGTAATCGCTGGAAAGAGAAACGCTTTCTGTTCCCTTATCTAAGAGAAACCTTATGGGAAAGAGGCTATGCCGTAGATACTCTGGAAACGGCAACGGATTGGGATAATGTTGACTATCTACTCAATGAGATAGAAACGAATCTTCGTACCGCGTTAGGTGATGAAGGCGAGAAGGTGCATGTGTTCACCCACTTATCTCATTTCTACAATCAAGGTTGCAGTATCTACACCACCTATGTCTTCCGTACCGGGGATACTTACGACGACACCTTGGAGCGTTGGAAAAAACTAAAACATTCCACCTCTGAATTAATCGTAAACAATCGCGGCACAATAAGTCATCAGCACGGTGTTGGTGTTGATCATGCCCCATATATGGCGATCGAGAAGGGGGAGGTGTCGACCGGCTTGATTCGTCATGCAGCTCAATACTTCGATCAAGGCAATCAGATGAACCCGGGCAAATTACTGGTGGATAACGCTGAGACTACTCAGGGTGCAAACCAGGATACCGAATCTCAAAGCACACAGTCAGATAACCCGACGCAATCAGCATAACCGAGAGGGTATGGCCATGGATATCAATTCCTCTGGGAAGCAAGGCTCAGAGGCGTCCTCAGCTGTCTCAAAAAAACGGACATTGAGTGGTGCCGCTGAAAGTTTCAGGACACAGATCAGCAAACACTTGAATGATCGCAAAGCGGATGGAGCTGCCGATAACGGCCTGCACTTCGATTTGATCATCATAGGTGGCGGTATTACCGGCGCAGGTATCTTGAGAGAAGCTGCAAGGCGTGGATTGCGTGTTCTGCTGTTGGAACAAAAGGACTTTGCCTGGGGAACCTCAAGCCGTTCTTCCAAAATGGTACACGGTGGATTGCGTTATTTAGGAGAAGGCCAATTTCGTTTAACGCGTGAATCCGTCAAAGAACGTCAGCGTTACCTGGATGAAGCCCCGGGTTTGGTGGATGTTATGCGCTATTTAATGGTGCATAAACCGGGGCAGTTTCCGCCACGTTGGTTATTCCAGATTTTGTTGCGTGTGTACGATTTCTTTGCCGGGAAAAAGTACAGACAATCATTATCCGCTTCGGAGTTACCTACATGGCTTGGGCCTATAGACGCTGGTGATGCGACTGGTGGCTCTGTGTTCGCGGATGCAGTTACAGATGACAGTCGATTGGTATTCAGAACTCTTACGGAAGCGGTTAACGATTGCGGCATCGCGTTGAATTACACGGCCGTTACTTCCTTAGTCAGGAATGCCCAAGGCAGAGTAACAGGCGTGTCTGTGGCAGATGAGGTGCTGGGTGCTGAGTATCAGCTCTCTGCTAATGCCGTGATTAATGCTACTGGCGCTTGGGCTACCGAGTTGGCAAAAGATAATGCTCCCTCTCTTCGCCCATTGCGTGGCAGCCATTTAGTGGTGCCTTTTTGGCGTTTACCCGTTTCTTGCTCAATTTCCATGTTACATCCCAGAGATAAACGACCAGTCTTTGTGTTCCCTTGGCAGGGCACTGCCGTGATTGGTACTACAGATCTCGACCATCAGACACCGCTAAATCAAGAAGCATCAATCAGTCAGGAAGAGGTGGATTACTTGCTGGAAGGAGCCAATCATTATCTGTCTTCCAGTTCACTGACTGAATCGGACGTTATTTCCACTTGGGCTGGTGTACGGCCTGTTATTTCGAGTGGTAAGGGCTTAGACCCATCCAAAGAGAATCGGGAGCACACTATCTGGCAAGAACCCGGATTGATTACTGTGAGTGGCGGTAAGCTAACTACTTTCCGGGTGATTGCTTTTGAAGTTTTAGATAAGGTTTTTAAAGACGAGTTTGGCCGATCAAATCAGGTTCGTTCTTTGGAAGTAGGGCGAGATGTAGGGCAGGCATTTTTCACATCCACCCGATATGCCGCAGATCATTTAGGTGCTCTGAGTGCGCGGTTTAAACGGCGTTTATCTGGTCGCTTCGGTGTGACGGCATTGGATGTGATGAGCTCTGCAGCTGACAAAAGCCAGAGCACCATTGGTTACTCTGAAACAACCTGGGCTGAATTGGAGTGGGCGATCAAGCATGAATCTGTGTGTCATCTCGATGATCTATTGTTGCGCAGAACTCGCTTGGGTAACGTCATGCCAGACATGACTGAAGCAATATGGCAACGTATTCGCTCATTGTTTGTCGAGCATCAAGGGTGGACCACTGAACAGTGGGAGGTTGAGCGTCAAAGATATCAGGCCATATGGAATGCATGTTACTCGTTACCTGAACATCGTACTCAAGAAACGCCCATCGCGGGGCTTCGTCAGAAAGAGGCGGTGGAATGAGCAAGATTACTCAGGTGGTCGGCCAACCAAAAGATCAGAATGATTCACCGACCCATATCCTGACCATTGATAACGGAACGCAAAGCATTCGTGCCTTGGTGTTTGATTTGGATGGTCAGTTGATTGCGAAATCCAAGGTGCATTTGGAAGCCTACTTCTCCAAGCACCCTGGCTGGGCTGAGCAATATCCTGAATATTATTGGAAGAGCTTGTCTGAGGCGTGCAATAAGTTATGGCAAGACCCAAAGGTTGATCGTAAAAATATTAAAGCGATGGCTGTTACTACCCAGCGCGGCACGGTGGTGAATCTGGATGCTCAAGGTCAACCACTCAGACCTGCCATTATCTGGTT
>JBFHTA010000237.1:0-6348 GCA_041590855.1 Pseudomonadales bacterium | reverse complement strand
TCGGAATGGACGCCATTTTTCTGCCAAAAAGGCACACTTCAAAGGCGAATGTCAATCCTTGAAATTCCAGTTTTAACGCTCTATCTTGTGTCTTTCAATTTCAATCAACCCTATATCTTGTGCACCATATAAGGGAAGCCATACCATTGATGGTGCACACGACATAATCGGCCGGCTTCATACGTAAGCACCGTATATAGGGCGAGTAGTTCTTCCAAAGGCCATAATAAAGGAAGCAGGCAGGTCACCCTTCATGAACAAAAATATTTCGGTTACTAAACGAGATGGACGCACAGAGTCAATTGACTTGGAAAAAATCCACAAGGTTGTTGAGTGGGCAGCAAAAGGGCTAGACAATGTGTCTGTCTCTGAAGTGGAGTTGAAATCACACATTCAATTCTTCGAAGGCATAAAAACCGAAGACATTCATGAAACTCTGATCAAGTCAGCCGCTGACTTGATCTCTCAGGATACTCCGGATTACCAATACTTGGCTGCGCGCCTGAACATTTTCCATTTACGCAAAAAAGCGTTCGGAAAATTCGAACCGCCTCGCTTGTATGATCATGTCGTTAAGATGGTCGAAGCAGGCCGTTACGACACTCATTTGCTGGAAGACTACACCGAAGCCGAATTCGACGAGATGGACAGCTTCCTGGTACACGACCGCGACATGAACTTCAGCTACGCAGCTGTTAAGCAATTGGAAGGTAAATACCTGGTCCAGAATCGCGTAACAGGCGAGATTTTCGAGAGCCCTCAAATTTTATATATTTTGATCGGCGCATGCTTGTTTGCAAGCTACGACAAAGAGCGTCGTTTAGATTTCATTAAGCGTTTCTACAACGCTGTGTCTGAATTCAAGCTGTCTCTTCCAACACCAATTATGGCGGGTGTACGTACACCAACCCGTCAGTTCAGCTCTTGCGTATTAATCGAAACCGGTGACTCGCTGGATTCCATCAACGCAACAGCGTCTGCCATTGTTAAATACGTAAGTCAGCGTGCCGGTATCGGTATCAACGCAGGTCGTATCCGCGCACTGGGCAGCCCGATCCGAGGCGGTGAAGCCTTCCACACCGGATGCATTCCATTCTACAAGCACTTCCAAACCGCAGTTAAAAGCTGTTCTCAGGGCGGTGTACGTGGGGGCGCAGCAACCTTGTTTTATCCGCTGTGGCACTTGGAAGTTGAATCTCTGTTGGTGTTAAAGAACAACCGTGGTGTTGAAGAAAACCGGGTTCGTCACATGGACTACGGTGTACAATTCAACCGTTTGATGTATCAGCGCTTAATCAAGGGCGGAAACATCACCCTCTTCAGCCCATCAGATGTGCCAGGCTTATACGATGCCTTCTTCGAAGATCAGGAAAAATTCGAAGAGCTGTACGTCAAGTACGAAGCAGACAGCAGCATCCGTAAGAAAACCATTCCTGCGATTGAGTTGTTCTCTTTGTTTGCTCAAGAGCGTGCAAGCACGGGTCGTATTTATCTTCAGAACGTGGATCACTGTAATACCCACAGCCCGTTCAATCCGAAACATGCTCCGATCCGTCAAAGTAACCTTTGCCTGGAGATTGCCCTTCCAACCAGACCACTGAACAGTGTGGATGATGAGAACGGTGAGATTGCGCTATGTACATTGGCTGCATTCAACCTTGGAACACTGGAAAACCTGGACGAGCTTGAAGAATTATCTGACTTGATCGTTCGTGCACTGGATAGCCTGCTTAGTTATCAGGACTACCCGATCAAAGCCGCAGAAACAGCCAGCTTGAGTCGCCGTACATTGGGCGTAGGCGTCATTAACTATGCCTACTACCTGGCGAAAAACTACAAGCGCTATTCCGATGGCTCTGCAAATCGCCTAACGCACAAAACCTTTGAGGCCATTCAATATTACCTGTTGAAAGCATCAAACAACCTGGCCAAAGAGCAAGGCGCGTGTGACAAGTTCAACGAAACGACTTACGCACAAGGTATCCTACCAATTGATACCTACCGCAAAGAGTTAGACGCCATCTGTGATGAGCCGTTGCACCTGGATTGGGAAACACTTCGCGAAGACATCAAGACCCACGGTTTGCGTAACAGTACACTGACTGCGTTAATGCCTTCTGAAACTTCATCTCAAATCAGTAACGCAACCAATGGTATTGAACCACCACGGGGCTTGATCAGTATTAAAGCAAGTAAAGACGGTATTCTTAAGCAAGTGGTTCCGGACATCGATAACCACCGCCACGAATATGAACTGCTTTGGGACATCCCGAACAACGATGGCTACCTACAGGCTGTGGGTATCATGCAGAAATTTGTGGATCAAGCCATCTCTGCCAATACCAACTACGATCCATCGAAGTTTACCGATGGCAAAGTCCCGGTGAAGAGCATCATCAAAGACATTTTGAGTGCTTACAAACTTGGCGTCAAAACGCTTTATTACCACAATACACGCGACGGAGCTGGTGACAACAGCGGCGACGATGGTTGTGAAGGCGGTGCATGTAAGATTTAATCTTACTTGGCCAGACCAATCGAACACCAAAAAGGACTGTCTCTACAGTCCTTTTTTGAGAACACAGCAATGATCCTGTTAATCCGGATGACAACAGATGCAGTACACTACTTTTAATAGAAAAACTTATGACCCGCTTAAAGAACCTATGTTCTTTGGGGAAACCGTAAACGTTGCCCGTTATGACCAGCAGAAATACCCTATTTTCGAGCAACTGATTGAAAAACAACTGTCTTTCTTCTGGCGTCCGGAAGAAGTCGACTTGTCGAAAGATCGCAAGGACTTCCTTGATCTGGCTGAACACGAACAACACATTTTCCTGAGCAACCTGAAATACCAAACCTTGCTGGACAGTATTCAGGGACGTTCACCGAATGTGGCACTTTTACCTGTGTGCTCTCTGCCTGAACTGGAAACCTGGATTGAAACCTGGGCGTTCAGTGAAACCATCCATAGCCGCAGTTACACACACATCATTCGTAACATTAAGGCCGATCCGTCTGAAGTGTTCGATGACATCGTAAGAAACGAAGAAATTCAAAAACGCGCTGACAGCGTTAGTAAGTATTACGACAGCTTCATCGAATACATGAACCATTACATTATGCATGGTATTGGCACGCACGAAATCAATGGTAATACCATTGAAATCAGCAGCTTTGAATTGAAAAAGCGTCTCTATCTTTGCCTGGTATCGATCAACGTATTGGAAGCCATTCGCTTCTATGTAAGTTTCGCCTGCAGCTTTGCTTTCGCAGAGCGAGCATTGATGGAAGGCAATGCCAAAGTTATCAAGCTGATTGCTCGTGACGAGGCATTACACCTTACCGGTACCCAGCATATGCTGAACATCATGGCCAGTGGCCAGGATGATCAGGAAATGGCTAAAGTTGCAGAAGAATGTAAAGAGCAAGCCACACAGATTTTCCTTGAAGCAGCCGCTCAGGAGAAGCAATGGGCCGAATACCTGTTTAAAGACGGTTCCATGATCGGATTGAACAAAGACATTCTGTCCCAGTACGTAGAGTACATTACGTCCATTCGTATGCAGGCTATTGGCTTAACCTCTCCGTTTGATGTTAAATCCAACCCACTACCATGGATGAACGCCTGGTTAGTGAGTGACAACGTTCAGGTTGCCCCGCAAGAGTCTGAAATCAGCTCTTACCTGGTTGGTCAGGTGGACAGCGAAATCTCTGCCGATGACTTCGACGATTTCGATCTGTAGCATCAACGCCTGTAATATTGTCTCTGATATTACCTAAGACAATGTGCACTCTATGGATAATTCAGTGGAACGGCTAATCACCCGATAGCACCCACTGAATTATTTATTTATGACAAACAACCATTAAATTGAATAAGTAACAAAGCCAACAAGAGCAAGCCACGTGTCAGATGAGATTAAAGTTCAGGTTGATGATTTGATGGCGATCTATGTGCCAAAGTCACAGCCAATTCTGAATAGTCTGGAAAAACACGATATTCGTATTGAATACCAGTGTCGTTCGGGGTATTGCGGAGCATGTCGGGTGAAGTTACTTGAAGGGCGAGTGGAATATCAGGAACCGCCCCTGGCCTTTTTAAAAGAAAACGAAATTGTGACCTGTTGTTCACGACCAATCACCGACATCAAGATCGAGCGGCCGCTGTAGTTATTCACAGAGGCTGTTTCTCACATTCCCAAACAAAGTGTAAAAATTTTCACACTAAGCACCGCCAAGAACTGCCTAGCGAGTGCTATAAAGTTCAGTTCTTTAGCAAGCACTATATAGCCGGCACGTATAAGAACCTTACAAAGCAGCGGGTACTGAAAAATGCGTTCTATGATGACCGTTTATGACTCTGTACATACTCAATGGCTTCGCTGACACTTTTTTCAACATCATCAAAAAGCTTCTTTCGTTCATCAGGCTGCATATAAAACACTAGATCCACGGCATATCGAATATAACGTGCAGGTAGCTGATTAAGCGCCACACAAGCTATATCAATAAGGGTATCCATATCCGTATCGGCACCCATCTTTTCATAAATCTTTTCTTCAACCAGCGTTTCTACATAGTTTTGAATTTGGTCAGTCAGACTCATACACTTCCCTTCCTATCGTTGGCACTTGAAACCCACATGCGCTCAAACACCCGCTATTGGGAATTCGCAATTCGGGCACTTTTTATTCCGATTTAAGAAACTGCGTCTAAAGTTTATAAATCAAGTTTAGCAAATGGCTTGAAAAAGCGACCCAGAACTTATAAAACGTTCATAACTTATTGAATATTCAAAATTTACGGTTTCCTTATCATGTCTCAAGCAGCCCTTTCTCCTTATTCTGTCCGTTATACGGTGGATCTTTCTGAGCCTTACGCCCATCGTTTTATGGTGCACCTCGACATTGAACGCCCTGCCGCTCAACAAGAATTGCGTCTACCGGCCTGGATTCCGGGCAGCTACATGATTCGTGATTTCGCAAAAAACATCGTGGAACTTCATGCCTACGACCGTCAGCAGCAAACCGAGCTAATGGTCGAAAAGAAGGACAAATCCACCTGGATTGTTCACACCCAAAACACCCCTGTACGGATCAGCTATCAGGTATACGCCTGGGATCTTTCCGTCCGAAGTGCACACTTTGATCAAACTCACGCCTATTTCAATGGCACCAGTTTATTTTTGGAAGTGATCGGTCAGGCCGACTTACCTTGCCTGCTGGATATTCAAAAACCGGCTTTTGATTACACCGCCAATTGGCGAGTAGCTACCTCGTTAAAACCGCTGAATCATGCACGCTATGAATTCGGTCAATACCATGCCGACAATTACGATGACCTGATTGATCATCCTGTTGAAATCTCTGACTTCACGCTAGCCAGCTTTGAAGCCTGTGGCGTACAACACGATGTGGTGTTGGTTGGCAAGCATTACGCCGACATGGAAAGGCTCTGCAACGACTTGAAAGTGATCTGCGAATACCAGATCAATTTCTTCGGCACTCCGGCACCTATGGATTACTACCTGTTCATGACGTTAGTAGTTGATCAGGGCTACGGAGGTTTGGAACACAGAGCGTCAACCAGTTTGATTGCAAACCGGTCCGACTTGCCTCACAAACAAGACGACAAGATTACCGACGGCTATCGGACTTACCTGGGCTTGTGCAGCCATGAGTACTTCCATACCTGGAATGTCAAACGCATCAAACCGCAAAAATTCCTGCCTTACGATCTGACCCAGGAAGTTCACACCCGTCTAATGTGGTTATTTGAAGGGGTGACGTCTTATTTTGATAATCTGTTCCTTGCACGCAGCGGTGTCATTTCAAATGAAAGTTATCTGGAATGTCTGGGGCAAGACATCACTCGTGTGATTCGTCAAAACGGTCGTTTCCGCCAAACCGTCTCAGACTCCAGCTTCGACACCTGGACGCGCTTCTATAAACAAGACGAAGGCGCGCCTAACCACATCGTCAGCTACTACACCAAAGGGGCACTGATTGCCCTGGCATTAGACCTTTTAATCCAACAGAAAAGTGAACACAAACATCGTTTAGACGATGTAATGAGGCACTTGTGGCAACGTTATTTATCCACAGGTAAAGGCGTAGACGAGGATGAAATGCCAAGTCTGATTAAAGAAGTAACCACTGTGGACGTCTCTGAGTTTCTATCGCTGGCACTCGACCAAACTGACGATCTACCACTTGCCGAGCTGCTCAAAAATGCTGGCATTGAATACCACGAATATCAGGGCACATTAACAGATGTCGGTGGAAAAGCCCCAACCTCAACGGACGCAGTGTTCGCTTCCGGCCTGAGAACCAAACCGCACCCAAT
>JBFHTA010000236.1:0-6389 GCA_041590855.1 Pseudomonadales bacterium | reverse complement strand
TGCCATGCCTCCAGTGAGCCCATTTTCCTGATTCGGGATCACGAGATCATTGATTACAACCACTCCGCCGTTAGCTTGCTGAAAGCCGATGAAACCAAAATCAAGGGCGCAAACCTGGGGGAATTACTTATTCCGCCACACCTGAACGAAGAAGAGCGCATTAAAGAAATTAACCAATTAATAGATGACGCGTCTAACAATGGCTCTTCTCACAAAGAACTTAACTTCATGGCGCCCAAGCAAGATGATATTTCGATTATTGAGATTTCCTTAATCTCGATGGTTTTCCAGGGTGAGAACATTATCTACTGTGTGTGTAAGGACATCACCGCACAGAAACGCGCTGAAAAAGCACTGATCGAATCCAAACGCGCCGCTGAAGCAGCCAACAAAACGAAAAGCATGTTCCTTGCAAACATGTCTCATGAGTTACGGACACCCATGAACGGCATTTTGGGTATGGCCTCACTGCTGCAAAAAACCGAGCTGAACTCGGAACAAAATGAGTATGTGTCAACGATCAATAATTCTGCATCCACTTTACTGAACATTCTTAATGACATTCTCGACTTCTCCAAAATTGAAGCCGGTAAGTTGCAAATCGAAATTCTGCCATTCAATCTCGTCAAACTGGTTGAAGATGTATCCTCTCTACTAAATGTAAAAGCCGCTGAGAAAGGCATCAGTCTGGACACCCGAATTCATCCGGATCTTCCACAAGAACTGATTGGCGACTATGTCCGTATCAAGCAGATTATCCTCAACCTCTGCTCAAACGCCATCAAGTTTACCGAAGAGGGTCACGTATTGATTCACGTGAAGCGCGACCCATCGGTACAGGTCAGACCCTTATCCAATAAAGTACCTTTAATTATTGAAGTGGTCGACACCGGCCATGGTATTAACCACCAGAAACTGAATGATATTTTCAGAGTATTCACTCAGGAAGACAGCTCCACCACACGACGCTTCGGAGGTACCGGCTTAGGGCTTACCATTTCACGTCAACTGGCAGAATTAATGGGTGGCAAAATTTCCGTTGAAAGTACCAAAGGCCAAGGATCAACATTCAGTTTACATCTGCCACTTGCTGCGCCCAAAGGCAGTTCGGAACTCTTTTCACGTGGACTATTGCAAGGCCAGCACATTTGTCTTGCCTGCTTTGATAAGAATGAAAAAGATTCATTGCGGGAAGTTTTCCGCCATCTGGGAGCGACTGTCCATACGGTTAATACCGATGAACAACTGGATCAACTCTTCCACAGAAACGATGAAGTGTCCCAAGCTATTTCCCTGATCCATATCTCGGATGACTTTGATTACAGCTGTGTCAATCAAACACTGACCAAGCTGGCACCCGCGCTTGAATCCACTCGGATAGTTTTCGCCAACAGCGCTCAGAACGACGCCCTACCCGACTCACTGTCCCAAGAACTTTTTGATGGCTGCTACTCCAAAATCTACCGTTACAGCATCCTGGAACCTATGCTGCACCGTTTACATGTGGACGAAGCGCCTTCGGAACGATTACTAACCAAAGCCGACTTAACGGACTCTACTCAAAACTCGGGGCTGGCCGACAGCGACCAGGATGCCAACTTTGCAATCTCGGTTTTATTAGTAGAAGACAATCCCGTCAACCAACGGGTAGCCACACGTATTCTGGAAAAACTCGGTTGTACTGTAGATTTAGCTGAGGACGGAACCAAAGCGCTTGAAATGTTCCACCACAAATACGACGTCATCTTAATGGACTGCCAGATGCCCGTTATGGATGGCTTTGAAGCAACCCGCAATATTCGGGCACAAGAAGCGACACTGGGCGGAAAAAATCTGATCATTGCTCTAACAGCCAACACCATTGAAGGTGACAAGCGCAAGTGCATCGAAGCAGGCATGGACGATTTCATCCCGAAACCGGTCACCATGAATGCGCTACAGGAATTACTGAGTAAGTATTTCAATCATCAGCAAGAACAGGTTTCAAACAGCGTTTAGGCTATGTAACAGACAATTATGTATGAAAGAATAAACAAACTAATACCAATTTTCTTTGTTCTTTTGTTAGTTGGCTGTAACAGAATTGAACAGCCCTTAATACCTCAATCACCTAATGGCACATTTGTCGTTGAAGCTACAACCAAAGATGGGTTGTTAATCTTAAATGTATTTTCCAAAAACAAACTTACTCATACCATTGAAACAAAAGCTTCTATCTATCAAAAGTTTGCACTTGGATGGCATAACAAAGAGCAAGTGTTAATTTTATATTCATCAGATATTGGAGTTAGAGCCTGGACTTCAACGAATGGCTTCAAGCCAGAGTTAAATACTCGAAAATATACGGCTTATGCTAACTGGCTTTATCAAAACAAATATGGCAAAAGCTCATAGCAAGTTTTCAAGTAAGGACGAAGTACTATCAAATAGGACGAAGCTCATGAAAGAGTTTTTGTAACTGATCAGACAAACCATTCGACAGGACATCTGTAGAGTAAAAAGCGTAACGGGCGGAATCGAACGCCTCATCCAACATTGAAAACTCAGCTAGATCACTTTCCAGTAACGACTGCACCCGTTGGGCAATCGCCTGACCGGAATCAACCCAGCTAACCTGCCAATCCGCTGCCTGAATTAACTCGTCTTTCAACAATGGAAAGTGGGTGCAGCCTAATACCACCTGATCCACCTTAGCCTCTTTCAACGGCTCAAGAATTTCAGCCAATTCAGCTAACGACGGGCTGATACCAGACAGTTTCTGCTCGGCTAGTTCTACCAAGCGAGCAGACCCAACCAAGGTAATCTGGCTATCACTGCCAAAATCCCTGATCAGGTTATGAGTATATTCACGGGTAACAGTACCTTCGGTAGCCAATACCCCGACGCGTTTATTGCTGGAACGGGCACACGCTGGCTTGATGGCCGGAACCACCCCAACAAAGGGAATATCAAACTCAGAACGTAACGCGTCCAATACCACCGTACTGGCCGTATTACAGGCAATAACCACCAATTGATAGCAGTGTTGGGATAAACGACCATGAATAAGCTCAGAAACCCGAGCCACAAGCCGCTCAGGCGCTTTAGAACCGTAGGGAAAGAATTTATGGTCCGCCAGGTAATCAATATCGAGGGAAGGCATTAAACGCGTAATTTCATGGAAGACACTTAGGCCTCCGACACCGGAATCCAAAATCAGAATTCTAGGACGTATCATCCCGGATCACCTGTTAAGCAAACACCATGATTCAAGAACTTTCACTCAAGAACTACCATTCAAGTACTTCTTTAACAAAAGGCCGAGTCAGTTTTCGTTTGGCGGATAAGCTGGCTAAATCTAATCGTTCCAGTGTTTCAAGCAACTCAGGAGCAGAACGTCTTGCACGGGTAACAATATAGTCCGCAACTTCTTCAGACATATCCAGCCCACGCTTATTGGCATGATCAATCAGCAAATCACGAGCATCCGTTTCGGACAAACCTTCCAGTTTGAACGTCAGCCCCCAACTAAAACGAGACTTCAGATCAGCCAACTCCAATGGAATCTGCAGCGCCGACTGATCACTAGACACGACCAAACAATGCCCCCGGTCCCTTAATTTGTTGAAAAGATGGAAAATACCTATCTGCCATTCTTTGATGCCAAGCAAGCAGTTCACATCATCCAGACAAACCAACTTCATGTTCTCCAGCCCTTGCAGCACTTCCGGGCCGTACTTTAACAACTCAGGTAAAGGCAGGTAAATGCAGTCGACGGCCTTGGACCCTACAAGGTTACAAAGCGCCTGTAGCAAATGGGTTTTACCAACCCCTTCGCTTCCCCACAGATAAAAGTTGGTTTCAATCGGGTTCTGAACGGCAATACTGTCCGCTAAACGCAACAGCGCATCCAATACCGCAGAATTTTCGCCCGCCCAAAAACTGTCAAAGTTTGATTCAGGCTTGAGCTGAATATCAAGAGGAAGCTGTACTAACTGAGAAACTGCCATTCTCTTCAGATCATCTTTCACTAAGTTAATGGTTACTGACCAGCATGATAAAAGTGGCTTTCTTTATAGCCCGAATAAGCAAACCGAAGAATTACCATAACCACTGCAGCCACAGGCAGCGCGATTAATACTCCGGTAAACCCAAATAACTGACCGCCAGCCATAATGGCAAAAATCACAGCCACTGGGTGCAAGCCAATTTTGTCGCCAACCAGTATTGGTGTCAGTAGTACACTTTCGAGTACCTGCCCTACACCAAAAACAATGCACACATACAACAATGGTAACCAATCATGGAACTGGAACACAGCTGCAACGATGGCAAACCCTATTCCAACGATAAACCCTAAATACGGAACTATGCTGGAAAGGCCCGCCACCATACCAATTAATAAAGCTAAATCAAGCCCTACAATCCATAATCCAATAGAATAAATAACGCCAAGTGATAGCATGACCAACAACTGCCCTTTCAGGAAGGACCCCAACACTTCATTACTTTCACGCGCCAGATAACTCACTGTGCCTTCAAGGTTTCTTGGCAGCATGGAATGAATGCGCTCAATTATCAGATCCCAATCACGCATCAAATAGAAAGACACCACAGGCACCAATAACAGATTTGCAGTCCACACCAACATAGAAATGGAAGAAACAGTAATATCCTTAACTAACCCAGCCAGCATGCTGCCATGCCCGGAGAGTTTATCCTGAACTGCCTGACGAATCCCCTGAGTAGATAGCTTATCAAACTGCCAACCCAGATTTTCTGCCAACCAGGGTGCCAGCACATGGTTTACCCAAAGCACAGCATCCGGAATAACTCCTCGCAACAGTTCGATTTGGCGAATCAGACTTGGAATAATCAGCAGCAGCGACAAAACCGATACCAGGGTGAATCCGAAAAACACGATCGAGACGCCCAAAGTACGAGGGCATTTCCAGGCTTCAAAGCGATCCACGATCGGATCACCCAAGTACGCAATTAACGCCCCTAATAAAAACGGCATCAAAATGGGCTGCAGTAAATACAGAAAAAAACCGGTAATCAGAGTGATAACCAGAAAAAACCATCGTTGAGAGACTGTCATTTTTTGCTTCCCTATTCTCGTATTAACGTCTCTTTAAACCCTGAGACTTCCTAACCCATGTAATCACGTATTCCAAACCGCTGTAGACGGTAACGGCTAATGTTAACCAAATCAGTATCACCGACATTTTCTGCCCTGATAAAGAGAACGCCTGATCTATCAACAACCACAACACCAAAAGAATTTGTAAGAAGGTACTGGCCTTACCGGCTTTACTTGGCGACATCATGTAAGGCCCGTGCAACCAGCGAAACAAAGACGCCCCCGCTATGATCACTACATCCCGAATCACAACCACCAACATTAACCAGACAGGTAACAAGCCAATCACGGTAAGCACAATGTAGCTAACCGTCATCAACAATTTATCGGCGATAGGATCAAGGATGGAACCAATATAACTTTGCCACTGATAACGTCTTGCCAAAAAGCCATCCAGGCCGTCGGTAAACCCGGCAAAACCAAACGTAATCAGCGCTGCCAGAAATTGCTGCTGATAAATAAACCAGGCCACCGGAGCCACCAACAAACACCGGATAATGGTTAACGCATTGGGAATCCAACTCAAGCTGGAATAACTCATAAGTTCAATATACCTAACAATCTATGGCTCTTCTTGGAGCAATAATTCCGAGTCATCCGTCGATTCCTGCGACACTGAATCTGACGAAAAAACAACTTCCTGATATTGATAGTATAAGTTCACAGTTTTTGACGCTTCAGCATCCGCAATCAATGCAACAGGTGCTACATCTTTTGACTGAAGGGTTACGCTTGCTGCTGTAGTACCTACGGCCATCCCGTCTTCGCCCTTCACTGTCTGTCCAACTTCACCAGACGTTAGATTCACGTCCTCTGTACCTATGCCGGGGGTAACTGTTTCTGCGACAGGCTCAGGCAGACCTGGTGGAACCAAGGCGTTATCCATCTTAATGATTTCCGCCAGATAAGGTTTATTGGCCAGCATCAATGTCAATAATTGCTGATCGCCCAGAATTTTCAAACTTAACCGAACGTCGTTGCCCTTTAAAGACATCGGGGTAACATCTTTAACAACCAACAAATTATTAATATCGACCATCATTTGATGCAATTGATCGTAATGCTTCACTCCCGCTACATTGAGTATAAGGTGACGCTGATCGTCCGGATCAACCTGAATAGCGTAGTGATTGGCCATCTGGTTAATCGCTTCATTCATTACCTGAGCAACAGCCTCTTCATGTGACGCTGCTACCCCGGTGAATTCCTGAGTTGCTCCCGGCATCATGACTAATCCATTAAACTGCCAAGTGTCATCCACGGACGG
>JBFHTA010000235.1:0-6390 GCA_041590855.1 Pseudomonadales bacterium | reverse complement strand
CGTAACTGATCCAGCTCGGCCACTCGTTCGGACTGGCTGCCCGACTCAACGCCTAAACCAATCATACAATCGTATTGCGATTTGCCTTTACCAGTTTGACCGTCTTCCAACACATAGGTGTGATCACGGTGCTCTTCGTTTTCATACCAATCAAGCATTTCCTGCTCATCAAAATCCAACCAGTTTTTCACCAGGGTTTCAGCTTCGGCACGAGCAACCGCTTCACGTTGATCACGCGGAACAGCCATGGTACGAATGAACGCAGCCCATAGATCTTTACTGGCTTCCATCGCTACAAGACCAACGTCTTTCATGCTGCTGACTTTATAACTGGCCCAACCCGATTCAAGGCGAGTGTTTGGTTTCCAGATCACATCACCACTGGTGAAATCAAGCGCCGCCATAGTGTCGTGCGTGTGCTGTTCAGCACCTTCAGAACATAAATAGGCTTTTACCTGATACACTTTTTCGTAATTGTCTTTGGCAAGACGAACCGTATGCTCCGGGCTGAATGAATCCTGGAACAAGTGAACAGCACGACCAAATAAGAAGTAATTTTGGTCCAGTTTCTTCTTGGAAGAATAGGCACCGCCGTCCCACGCATTGATGCTCTTCTTCTCTGCCATGGCTGCATTCACAAAATGCATAACGAACCGATTTTGAGCACGACGGGCAGCGATCACCCCCCCTTCCGCACCAATATCATCGTAACGACGCATGTAGTGGTCTTGCTGTAAATCTGCCGGTTCCTGAGCTACTGCATCAAAACAGTTGTATTTACCCGTCGAGGATTTGGTGACATTAAAGCCCGCCATGTCTACCCAACGCTCCCCCATAATAGCGGCGTAAACATCGTCATATCTGGGTTCAAAACGCGGATTGTTATTCTCGATACTGGTCAATCGAGCCACTTCATTCTGAGCAGACGATAAATCCAGATTCTTGGCTAGACCTTTATCCCAGCCTGCGCGCGGATCTTCCGGATCTGCAGGAATAATATGCTCGGCATCCAACACTTCTAAAACAGACGTTCGGGTTAACCACTCATGCCCCATCGGAAGCGCTCCAGCGCCACCAATCTGGGTAAATGCAGACACACTGGTTGTGCCCGCTAAGCTGATAGTCAATGCAGCCATTCGCAGCTTGGACAGTGTCCTTTTGTTTAATAGTGCCCTTTTGTTAAATAATGAGTTCATCACTTATCCTATGATGTTGTTATGTTAGTTAGTTCTTATGTTTAGAGACTCCTTCATGGACTCCCCTCCTGTCAGGAATGCAGAAGCCATACCTACCAGGATGCGCGAATGCTAATGATAGGCATTTTTACTGTAAATAATTGAATTATAAGAACTTAAATAAAAGGCAGTACGGAGTGTTAAAGGTCACATGCAGACCTAATACAGATTCTTTTGAACCAAAAGTCCGGTGACGAATGCACCGAGTAGGATAGGAATTACGCAGAACTGTGCACGAGATTGAATTTACACTAATTGATTTGATTTTTTCTGACTAACTCTTCCATTATTCTAAGAAAGCATCCGAGTTAATCTGTAGATAATGAATTTTGTAGCTATCGCTATCAGGTACTAAGGTTACGCTGACATGAGCCTGGCCGGTTTCAAAATGAGCCAACACTGAAAATGTTACAACATCATAAACACCTGCCCCGATAGATACTCCGGAACTTGCACTCACAAACTGAGGCTCTTCGATGGACTCAAGTTTGCCTAATTTAGAGAACATTCTGTAAACCTTTTGTCCTCTTTCGGATTCAAAAGCCTCTGCTGCCCCCGAGGTTAATAAAGGCTTTAACTGTTCGAAATCCCAGTTAAGAACTATAGGAAGATTAGTATCCAAGTAAGGTGAGGCTTCTTCCAAGTACTGCTCAGAACTTATGCTGAACCAAATATAGATACTAAAAAAGGCAAGAATTATCAGCAGGAAGACTGAACCCAATATTTTTAATAGTTTTTTAAACATGAATTACCTTTATGTGTATATCTGTCTGAAGAAGCACAATTCAGTACCTTGGCTGTTTTAGAAACCTACTCAGAAAAAAGGAACAACATTAAATTGCTTTACCACGCCTAACCAAGCCTCTTCTTTTGCTTTTTTAGAGTAACCTTGCATACGCATCATCGTTAGCCCAAATTCAGCTTTTTCATCCTGATTTTTTAGTTGAGAGCTGGTAAGAAAAACATAACCAGTTTCACCGTCAACAAGCGCAGGCCCCATACCCAAAACACTGTCATCCCAAGTAACTATATAACCCCAGCCAGTCGCCGTTATTTTCCCCAAGGAAAAGCGACCATTAACGGAATCTAGCACGATTTTACGGCACTCCTCTATGTCGATCATATTTCCCCCCTTGGTTTGTATAATCTCTCCCCTAAGCCTCTTCAATCGCCAAAATCAACTCACTTTCAATGCGTTGCCAATCAGGAATTTGATCTCCGGCGACAATAATTTCTACCCGGCTGTCATGGCTAACAGCCGCTTCATTAAGAGTGACCTGACCTTGTTCGGCATTGATGATCAATGAATTCTGTTCCGATGTTTTAAACACGCCCTTGATTCGCACTACATCAAGATTAAACACCAGAGCTTGCAACTTCATTGGGTCAAAGGCCAGTTCAGGCCGAAAAATCCAACCGCAGCTGTAGTGGCCTTCACCTTTGTTCAGTTTTCGAATAAACAGTTGGTCGTCCGGCACAGAAAGCACAGGGTTTTCAATTCCATGATCGTGATCGTGATCGTGATCGTGATCGTGATCGTGATCGTGATCGTGATCGTGATCGTGATCGTGATCGTGATCGTGATCGTGATGAGTGTGGCAATTATGGCTATGCCCATCAAGCCAATCGGGGTCTATTTTACCTTGGGAAATCCAGGCACTTTGACTTTGTGCTTTTATCCCGTGACGGCCCCTTAGCTCTTCAACCCAGTCTTCAAAATCACTTTGAAAACGGACGTCGTACTGATCGCCTTTGGTAGCCACCAGATAATCCGCGACTTTCAGTTGAGTTCGATACACATCGTGGGTTTGATATCTGTCGTCCCGAATCTTGCCTGGATCTATCAGTGTGATGGTTGCCCTAAGATCAACCACGTCTTTGTAGGTTTCGTTAGTAAGTAGCTCAATAACTTCATCAGGATGGCCCAACCCCGTCGGCTCAATTAACAGTCGGTCCGGGTTTTGTGCAAGCAAGGCGTTTAAACCAACCTTTGTCGGCAAACCGTTAACGCAACACATACAGCCACCAGGGATTTCTTTGATGGCGACATCAGCGGCTTCCGAATCACAAGTAGTTTGCTTAGCATTCAGAATGGCACCATCGATGCCGACTTCTCCAAATTCATTCACCAGCACGGCCCAGCGCTCGTCGGCGGGCTTGGTTTTCAAAAGATGAAGAATAGCGGTGGTTTTACCAACGCCAAGGAAACCGGTGATGATATTGGTAGGAATGGAGTGTACGTGCGAACGATCAGATGAAGGCATAAATCAGGGCACCCAAAAGACAGTTAGAGTACCCCTTTCGTCATAAGATTGGAATCGTGCTTATTTGAAACGCCCCAACTCTTCCATTTTGTCGGCAATGGCTTTGAATTCAGGTTTGTTTTCCAGAATTTCCTGGCGTGTCAAACCTTCTAATTCATGCGGGAAGACCAACCACTCGTTGGTTTCATGCACGTAGTAATCTGGCACATTCTCTGTCTTATTGTTTGCTGGCTTGTAATAAGGCGTGGCAATACGAATCTCTGGCGTATTCTTCTTACAGGCTTTCTTGATGTCGTAAACGGTTTGCTGGATGCTCAGGCCTGAATCATGCACGTCGTCGACGATCAACAAAGAATCTTCTGATTCCAGACGTTTGATCAAATAGGTCAGGCCATGAACTTTGACATGACGGCTGCGTTCACCAATCCCGGTATAAGAAGAGGTACGAATGGCGATATGGTCTGAGTCGACACCCAAACAGTCCATTACTTCCTGAACAGCGATACCCACAGGAGCGCCACCGCGCCATACACCTACGATATAATTTGGGCGGAAGCCGCTTTCGTAGATTTGTAAAGCCATCTGGGTAGAATCTTCAAGAAGTTGTTGTGCACTGATATAAACTTTTTCCATGAAAAACCTCTAATTAAAAAAGGTGATCTCACCTAATCCAATGCCCACTTAACCTGCTGTGCTTCATGACTGGTATTGAACAGTCTGAAGAGTTTAACAGCATCTGAAGGCTCTACAATGATCCAGGGCAGTTTAAGACGGCAAGCCCGAACCGTGCTCACCCTAACCAAAACCGGCGCCCTTTTCCAATCCCATTTTTAAACGATCAAACAGTCGTTTGAAAAAACAAGGGCGGCGATTATATGTTGATCAAGTGGTCAAATAAAGTCTTTTTGACGACGGTCTGACGATTAGCCTTCCGCCTCCCAGGCCAACAAGGCGGACTTACGGGCCAACCCCCAACGATAACCACCCAACTCTCCGGTGCCTCTTAACACCCGATGACACGGGATCAAATAGGCTAATGGGTTAGCTCCAATGGCCGATGCAACCGCCCTTACCGCTTTGGGTTTCCCAATCGCTTCGGCGATTCGCTGATAGCTGGTGACTGAACCATAAGGTAAGTTTAACAAGGCTTTCCAAACCTGAACCTGAAAGTTCGTACCTTTCGCAAATAACCGAATTGAAGTTACCTGCTTGGTTTTCGTTAATGCCGATTGATCATCAACTGAAGCTGGAAGCTGATGAAACAACGCCTCTGCAATACAACGGGTTTGTTGCTCGTCCTGTACAAGATTTGCATTAGGCCACTGTCGGGTTAATTGGTTTAATCCTTGTGGGTCATACTCATTATCAAGGAAGGTGATCTGGCAAACGCCTCGTTCTGTCTGAGCCACAAATACAAACCCAAATGCGGTGGGGTGCACGCCATAATAGAGGTTAAGCCCTCTGCCCTTTTGTGCAAATTCGCCCGGTGTGACGGCCTCCATAGTGACGAATAAGTCATGCAAGCGGCCACTGCCGGATAAGCCGACATCCAACGCGGTATCTATTAGCGACTTGCTCGCCGCCAACTGGTGCTTGGCCGACTCCAAGGTTAAGTGTTTACTGAACTGCTTAGGCGTTACACCTGCCCAGGCTTTGAACATTTTTTGAAAGTGATACTCGCTCAGGTGAACGTGCGCCGCAACCTCTTCCAGGCTGGGCTGAGAGGCCACGTTCTCGGTCAAGAAAGCTATGGCCTTCTCAATACGTTGATAGTTTTTGGCTTGTGATAATCGGATGTCAGTATTCATACCGTCAGTGTAGATTTTCCAAAGGATTATTCGACCCGATTCTTGCGCTTTTGAAAACCGACCGACATCACACCACACGTTTCTGATACTGAAGTGGCGTCTCATCAAACCAGAGTTTAAATGCTCGACTAAAGGCACTTTGTTCAGAATACCCCAGCATCAAAGCCACTTCCGGTAAACTCATTTTTTTATCCTTAAGATACTGTCTGGCCAGCAGCATTCGTGTCTCTTTCAGCAATTCCCGAAATACTACGGCTTCTTCTTTTAACCTGCGATGAAGGCTGCGCGGAGAGATATGAAATTGTTCTGCCACCGCCTCCACCGTGGGTTCCCCTTCCTGCAGAGCTCGCACCAGAACCTTACGGACCTTGATCAGAAAACTCTCATCATTCTGGTCGGCATTCGGCGCTTGTTCCAACAAGTTCTCAGCTTGAGTACTCATCAATTGATGAAGCTGTTGATCACTGCCCTGGATCGGTAAACTGAAATAATTTGCCGGAAAAGTGACGCAAAGGTTCGGTTGGCCAAACGTCACGTCACACTCAAAGTACCCCCGATAAATGTGTTCATGGGACTCAGGAACCCGATTAGTAAAGTCGATTTTCAGAGGTTTGATGCTGTCATCAGCCAACATTTTTTTCGCCAAACTGACCAAACCGGAAATCAACAACTCATCCGACAACTGATTGGAATAGCCATAATCGGCTTCCCAAATCAATTTAGCCAGAAATCGCCCTTGCACATCGTTTTCAAAAGTTAACGACGCACGATTGCCGTCGTAGAGTAAACGCTGAAATCGCTCAAAGCAGCGAAGTGCCTGTTCCAAATCCTTACTGGTTTTTAGCAAATAGCCAAGACAGCCAAAATACTCCACCTTAACAAACTCACCGATCATCAACCCCAGCGCCGGCTTGTCGAGCGCTTTTTGCAAGTTCTCTAACAAAGCCCACAATTGCTCAAAAGACACATGCGGTCCCGAAGACACGGCAGCCAACTGCTGGCTCAGCTCAAACGGCAAAGACATCAGCCAGTCGCTGCCCATCTCTTTCGAGACACCCTGGACAAAATCCATGATCAGATTGG
>JBFHTA010000234.1:0-6421 GCA_041590855.1 Pseudomonadales bacterium | reverse complement strand
CCAGCCGTGCAGAACTTGGCGAAGATATTGCTGAACTGAAAAAAATGATTCAGGAATTGAAGGATATGAAGTCATCATAACCAAATGATCTGAACCAGCTTTCATGCTGGTTCAGAGCCTCACCTTTGTTGTTTCGAAGAGTACATCCCAATAACTTGGCGCTTTCTTCCCCGACTTGGTGTGTAACGTTCTGATTAAGATACCGCCTTCAATACTCTGGCCGGATTGCCAGCAATCACAACATTGTCGCCAAAGCTTTTAGTCACCACTGCACCAGATGCAACCACCACATTATCACCCAAGGTCACCCCTGGATTGATCGTGGCATGACCACCAATCCAACAATTATTGCCAATAGTGATGGGCTTGGCGAACTCAATGCCTTTGGCCCGTTCAACCGGATCAATCGGATGCGTCGCGGTATAGATACCCACTTGAGGCGCAATTAAACAATTATCACCAATGCGAACGTCTGCAACGTCCAGAATCACACAGCCAAAATTCGCGTAGAAGTTCTCCCCTACATGAATATTCTCACCATAGTCACACTGAAAGCTGGACTCGATATAGATCGACTCACCCGTGGAGCCGAACAAAGACTTCAAGAGCGCCGTTCTCTTTTCCAAATCGGCCATACTGGATTGATTGAGCTGTTCAGTGGCCAACCTGGCTTTCAGCCTAAGCTCGACAAGCTCTGCATCGCTGGGGTCATAATATTGCCCTGCGAGCATCTTCTCTTTTTCCGTCTTTGCCATTATGCCTCTCTCAGTATTACCTTGGATAAGATGGATGGTCTGACCCACCTAGTAACAGAAAATTCGATACTGAAGAGGCAAAAGAGGTTCCTGAACCACAACATGAAATTTAGTTCATGTCATGGCCAAGACGACACAGGGCTTACTGATTGAGAAACTAACGACGGAACAAGCGCTTGAATCGTGCCACTAGCCCAGGACTACTCCCCTGCTGCAGTAAACACTCCAATCGCATCATTTGCTCGTCACTCAGATATTTCATCAGGTCTTCAACGGAATAATCTTCACCATCCTGAGGCAAATAATTTAAAGGCATGAATGTAGCGTGCTCAAGCGCCGGCTTGATTTCAGCTTCGGGTTTTTCACCACGAATAAAGGCCAAAACGTCTGCGACCTGTTGTTTGAATACGCCGGTTTCGACCTCTTGCTGCATTTGTTGAATGGCTTGCGGATCAACCGTCTCATCAATGGCATAAAGGCCTGGATAGAAACCTTCATTCGTGTTGATCAAAGGCGAGCTGGTTCTCATCGCTTCTACCAACCAGGGTTTCGTTAATACTTGATAGTCTTGCCCGTCTGCAGCCAGTCTCTGTGTACTTTGTTTCTGGACCATGAAGTAGTGATGGGTCAGGAACACACTCTCGTCCAAAAGGTGTTTATGCATTTCTTCGAGTGAAAAGTCCGCTAACGATGAGTCAAACGTCAACGAGCCCATGAACGCATGATACGCTTTGGCATTCTCGGTAATATCACTGGCCTGATGTTTTGTTTCAATCTGCTGTTCTTTCGTCAGACGCTGATACAAACGCTTCTCTGGTGTGGCCAAGCTGCGTTCCAACCAACGTTTCAGCGCCCAGAAACTTTCTTCCTGCAAACGTTGACGTACGTTTTGAAGCTGCTGTTGGCCGGACGAAGCTTCCGTAGCCCCTTGCTCTTCTACACGCTCTTCAGCGTATGCTTCAGATTCTCGTAAGAATCGGACGCGATCGTACTGATCAAGAATGTGAATACTTTCGTCGATGCCATGGGATAAGGTCTCATACCCTGGTAAACCATAGTGTTCAGCAAAGTAGGCCCAACAGTCTGTGCGCTTATCAAGCACCCAAGCGTAGTAGTTGGCGGCAGAAATGTTCAAACGAGCCATGATTGCCAACAGCTGCTTTTCATTGTCTTGATGAAGCGCGATATCGAAAGGCTCTTCGAGATCATCATCATCCTCTTCGTCCTCACACTCAACAACGGGTTTGGCCAGATAAAAATCATTCAACGCTTCGACCAAATGAGTCGCTTCGGTCTCGATCAAACAATCAAGCACACGTCGCAAGGCAGGCGCGCATTTCAGAGGTAAGTCCAGAAGCTGCCAGAATGCAGTCAGCAAGTAATAATAGTCATCGAACTGGAACGCCCCTTCAAAACGCAGCTGGAGATCCCAGATAAATTTGCGTTCAGGCGAATAGAAAGGTTTCATTTGCGCTTCTGCTTGCTGAGCGGTAAGTGCAGTATTTCTGCCATACACAAAGGATTTCAGGTCTTCCCAACGCTGATAACACAGGGTCTCGTTCTCGCCTCTGAGATAATTGGTAGCAATTCTGCCTTTCATTTCCTCCAACAAGGCATCGACAACATCATTTTCAACAAAGTCCAAGCACTCTTCGTGAAGTTGATCCGCATCCTCTGGCTCTACCCCTTCGCGGCCAATCACCAGGCAGCTAAAGGCATAACGCACTCTGTCATCGTCCAGATCTTCAAACCAATCCAGCGCCCCCCTTCGATGCTCACAAATCAGCTCATAAGCCTTATCAAGTTTCAGTTGATTCGGTTCGTCAAACAGCTCCTGTAAATCGTGGAGTGAGGACATGGCTTCATTAACTTCAATTTCACAACGGAAACGTTCATCGAAGCCATCGGAATCAATCACGCCATAGTCATCAACCAATCGAGTCTTAATGTCATCGGATAATGGCTCACCACCACACAGACGGAAATACACATCGAAGAAGCGCAATACAGTGTCGGGTCTTCGTTCTTCCTGTATCTGATAATCCATATAGTCGTCGATTAGGTCTTCGACTAACTCAAAACGTTTGGCCTCCATGTCTTCGGCAGACTCAATGCCAGCCATGTCCGTCAACTCACCTAAGCCATAATTGTCTTCACTGAACTTATAGAGATTAACCGAGGGAATGGAATCAAGAATTTCAGGGGTTTCACCCTTGATCACATATTTCCAAACCGCGTCACCGTTACTGAGGCCTCGTTCCAGCAGTTCGCTCCAGCAGTAAGACCCGGTATAACTTGCAAGGTAAACAATCTTTTTGCGTTGTTCAGCCCAAGGGTCAATGCGAGACGACAAAGGCTCACCCAGATAATGTTCTAACTGCTGCTGATGCTGATCTGCAAACTCTGAAACGGATGTTTTGAGGAATGGGAAATCGAAGGAATACGCCGAGCCATCAAATTCACGAATACCACGAGCAACCAGACTGTAATAGAAGTAATGAAGTGGCTCGATCGCTTGTGTCTGAGGTTGAATGTCTTTACCCCAATTATCGTACGGGTCAAGGTGCTCTTCAAAGGGCAAAAAGCCTTGATTGACAAAGCGTTCATTCAACACGGCCTTCAGCTGATGTATAGCCTCATCATCTTTTGCCAAATAAGCATACAAACCGTTGATTGGCTCATCGTGTAAGTCTTCATCATGAACATCAATGCCCGACGCAAACATGAGGTTGCGAACCACCGGGTGGTCGCAGTAACACCAGGCTTTAATACTGTCTTCACAGATACCCACTTGAGCTGCCCAAATATTTGCCAACATGGGGACGCTCGGAGGGAAGTATTCATCGGCACTTGGCATAAACCCGGTAAATAAATAGCCCAATTTGGGATATTTCAAGGCAATAATAAATAAGCTGTATAGGCCAAAGAATTCACTTTCCGCAATGAACAAGTTGTACCAATTATTCATCAAACGACCGCGATCACGCATCGCTTCCGCCAACGCCACTAAAGTATCGAAGAGCTCTTCATGTTGGATCGCTTGTAGCACCAATAAGGTTTCAGAGGTAAACACATCCTCTATGTTGGCGAGGGTTTCCTCTTTGTATGGGTATTCGAGTATGCCCTCTTCCATGAGCACTTTAATCAAAGGTTGATTCGGGTATTTGGCCCAATCCACGTGTTGAGTAAATTTAAAATAGTATTTGCAGTAGGTATGACGAAACGCGTCGCCGCTGCGAATCAACGCTATATATTGCTCCAACGCGGCTTTGATGCTGGCCGAGTCATGAGGATTAACTGAAATAAAGTGGGTGCCAATCGTTTGATTCATAGATGAAAAGTCCTTTTTTAGAAACAACAAAAACTGCAAACAAAAACCACATCAAGCCTAAGTGGACACTGAAAAGCCGGAGACAAAAGAAAGGAAGTTGGCCAAGAAATCTTTGTAGGCATGCCGAACCGTTATACTAACGGGTATGGATCAATCAAGAATCCTTTTAATTTATCAATTCACTCGCAACGAATGACAACGCAAGATAAACAAACCTTTTAGTCAGCCTTTCAACGCGGTAACAAAGAATTCCTATTTTCAAGGAGAACACGTCTATATACTCGCCGCCTTTCTACTTATCAAAAGTTGACCAGGAGACAAGGAAAGCATGCTTAAGGTATTAAAAGAAATTTTCTGGGATGGTGCATTCAGGCGGGATGCAAAGTTATTGGATCGCGACCGGTTTCTATTAGGCCTGATGGCTCTGGTTTATGTCCAGACCTGCTTGTTACTCAATAACAGCTTACTGACACCAACCCCGGATACCATGTTCTTCGAGGGTAAGACAGCCTTTATTCTCAATCTCTATTGGTCGTTTCTTAGAATGGAATTTTCCATAGACCCTATCTTTTTAGTACTTCACGTTCTGCTGGCCGCTCGGGCCTTTGGCCGCTGGCTAGGTGTTCCTTTGGGAGTAATATCCTTCTTAGCTACAGTAGGCGGAACACGATCGATCATAGTAGCCATTAAGGAGTTCTATAGATATGAGCTTCCTGATGAGGCGGCTGTTGGATTATTAGTGATCGCTGTCATCTGGTTGCTTCCGGTTATTTATATGTTGTTCCGCTCTGGGTTACGAACATCACAACCAGACCACCCATTATTTACACAAAATCCGGATTACCCAGCCGAACACCAGCTATCGCCAATCGCCTTCTTACATCGAGTGATCATTCTTGGTCTTGTTTCTTTTCTGATCATGTTCACCATCAACATTTTGTTTGCAATTTTTGGCAGTTACTCAGGCCAAACGGCCATCATGGTGGTAAACCTGTTCGTAAGCCTGGGAGCAATGATTCTCAGTATCTGGTTTGCAGTGAAGCGATTGCGCAATCTTGGTTGGAACCCCCTTCCCTGGATGCTCTTTTTAATGATTATTCCAATGGCAATATCTTTGTTAGTCAATTGGTTATACCTCGAAACCTACTTCTATAACGCCTGGATCTATATAGCAGTGACCATATTTACCCCGGTCTTCAAGTGGTTTTTCATGATTATTGCAATGATGATCATGCTGAAACCTCACAACCTACCAGAAAAACAATTAACACTGGACTTATAACCCACTCAGGACGCACTCCGGGCTATCGACCCGGAGGAAAAAGAAATTCTTACTTATTGATCAAACAAACGAAAACGAATAGTGTTTTAACAAACGTAAGCCATATATCACGTAACCAAACACAACTTTTTTCCATACACAAGTTAATTGATTACATGATAAACTTATCAACTGGATAATATTCAGACAGCCTACGCATTAATCAGGCCATGGATCGAGAACTCGCTGACCTATAAAACCTAAAATACAACAAAAACAAAGCGAGAACAGAAGAAACTAACGAAGGAGAACATCGGTGAAGCTTTCCCGAAATTTCATAGCATGTATCTTGCTAGCTACCCTTGTGTCCGGGTGTAAATTACTGCTTCCGAAGCAATACGATGAAGCAGAAACCCATTTTACGGCCAAGCAGTACGACCGAGCCATTAATGCCTATCTGGCTGCCGATAGAGAGTCTCCGGAGAATGCTCACATCCAGCAGGGTCTGGTCAAGGCCTATGCCTACAAAGCCAAAGACTTGTTTGAGCAAGCTCAACTTAAGCCTGCGGAAGACATAGATACAAAAATTGAACTTTACAAGCAATCCCTCGCAGCGAATGCCAATGCCAAGAAAACTATTCAACGCGTGATCGCTATTGAACCACTGAACCCTGAAGTTCAGGCTCCCAATATGCGCCAAGGCCAATACCTCTTCCCTCAGACCGGGGATGAAATGGAATACAGTGCCCAGATAAAGCTGTATCAAAAGACGCTAAGCAAACTAAAATCACGCTCAGCAGAAGCGTTAATGGAAGAAGAGCAAAACCAAGCCAAAGTCATTGACGGTCTTAAGTCCGCCGTTGCTCTGATGAAGAAAAAACCGGATGGCCCAATTCAAGCCTATGACGCCTATAAGCCATACGACAAATATGCAAAATACATGAAGAAAGCCGCTAAAGCGAAGCGAGCCATCGAAAAAACCGCCATCAACTTTTATGAAGGTCGCGGGCTCTACTATGTTTCAAAAAACGCTTTTTCTTCAGCAAAAAAAGACTTTAAAGCCGCTCAGGAAAT
>JBFHTA010000233.1:0-6475 GCA_041590855.1 Pseudomonadales bacterium | reverse complement strand
TTTCGTGCGACCACGGGCCTGCATGTTTTCTATAGTAAGGCGCTTTTGAAGGCGGCTGGCAAGCAATGTATTCGATTACAAAAAGAAGTACATTGCCCCCAATAAATTCAACGCCATTGTGATGAAGTCCGTTACAAAGATAAACAGCATCGGCATTTTGAACACCTGCCAGACACCACCGCCTTTTCGGTTTTCTAAGGCCACCGGTACATTGAAGATGAACTGGGAGCCATGAGCGATGCCGAAGATGAACAACAAGAAGGCTTTTTGAGCGTCATTCGGAAAGAGGTCCAGGTTCAGTAACAGCATGATGTTACAAAGGGCAAAGGCGAAGTTCATCCCACCCAGAAAGCGGCCGGATTCGGCCAAAACATCAAATAAGTGATGGCTTCGTTGCTCTCTTGGGGTGACGACTTTTGCAAAGCTACGGTGTTTGATGGAAAAGGTGTGAAAAGCCATCGAAAACCAGATGGCATTGATTATAAGTAAGCCGGTAAACATCATGTTTCACCTCGTCGAGTGGTCTGTCAGTTGTTTTTATTAGCGTTTTTCTTTGTATTTTCTTCTTAGCGTTTCAACACAATGCGATAACGTGCATTTCCGCTTGCTAACCGCTGCATGGCCTCATTGACTTGGTCGAAGGTGAACATTTCGACAATGGGTTTGATGTTGTGTCGACCCGCAAAGTCCAGCATGGTGGCAATGGTTTCCGGGCTGCCCACCGGGGAGCTTGAAACGGAGCGTTGTGCGTCCATCAAGCCAAACACACTGATGTCCAGAGGTTCCAAGGTTGCACCCACAAAATGAAGACGACCTTTCGGGGCCAGGGTATTGATGTAGCGATTCCAGTCGAGCTTTACATCCACCGTGGAGATGATCAGGTCGAATTGTTTGGCCGCTGCTTTAATGGCATTTTTGTCGGTTGAGTTGATGACGGCATGGGCACCCATTTCCAAGGCTTCTTGTTGCTTTTTCTCAGACGAGGTGAACGCGGTGACATGGCATCCCCAGGCGTTTAAAAATTGCAACGCCAAATGGCCCAAACCGCCGATGCCAATCACGGCTACACGATCTGTGGGTTTGATATCGAATTGCACTAGGGGGTTGAATACGGTGATGCCCGCACAAAACAGCGGACCAGCAACGGTTTTATCTAAATGTTCTGGTAGTGCGACGACACTGGTTACGTTGGCTCTAACCTTGTCGGCAAAACCTCCGTGTCGGCCAACGATGGTGCCCTCGGCCTCATCACATAAATTATGGTCGCCGGTGTTGCAGCTTCGGCAGTCGTGGCAATAGTCTGAGTGCCAGCCGAGCCCGACCCAGTCGCCTTCAGAAAACCGGGTGACTTGATGGCCGACGGCAGAAATCGTGCCGATGACTTCATGCCCAGGAACGAAAGGGTAGGAGGTCATTCCCCATTCATTGTTTAACATGCTCAGGTCACTGTGGCAGATGCCGCAATATTCCACCTTGATCTCTACGTCGTTTGGCCCAAGCTCACCCGGATCGTACTCGAATGTCTTTAATTCACCTGATGGTTCAAAGGCTGCGTAGGCTTTAATCATGAGGGTTCTCCTTGCTTTTTCTGCATGTTCTTGAGCATATGGGCCGTGATGGGAGTGCCGCCAATGGCGAAGTTACCTTCCGGGGATTCATTAAGAATGACCCAGGCATTGGCTTTGATCTTGTCTCCAAGTACATCGCCTACGGCATTGGTTAACGCTTGAATGAGTTGCTCTTTCTGATCTTCTGTTAAGGCATTTTCAACACTGTTGTAGGTGATAACAGGCATGGTTAATCCTCTTTCTTGGTTTTGGGAACATTGCTCTTGGGAACACTGCTCTTGGGAACACTGCTCTTGGGAACATTGTTTTTGGGAACACTACTCTTGGAAATACAGCTTTTCGAAATATTGTCTTGGGAGATAGAAATTCCATTAAGAATTCGGTTTACGGTTCGCCAGTAGAGCGCTCTTACTTCGTCTTCAGAGCGGGGTAATAAACCGCCAATGTACAGAGAGAAGAAGCCGGTAAAAGATGACAAGAGCAATACAGAAACCTCGCCGGGATGGTCTTCTTTAAACACGCCTTCTTTGATGCACTCATGGATTCGGGCACTGTAGAAATCAAACGAGATTTTTGAGTCTTTTCGCAAATCGTCGTGATTTGCCAACTCGTCTTTGGTGTCGGATTTTACGAAGATCAGCTCAAAGTATTTTGGATGGTCCAGCACAAAGTTGAGCGCATTCTCCAGTGTTTTATGAAACCGTTCTCTGGCGCTGGATTCCTCCAGCGCGGGTGTTAAGTAATCGGTATAGGTTTTAAAGCCTGTTTTGATGATCTCGTGAAACAGCGCTTCTTTATTGCTGTAGTGACGATAAATGGCTGTCGCGCTGATACCGGCTTTTTGTGCAATGTTTCGCATGGAAAGGCCTTTATAGCCAACGTCCATGTATTGCTCCAAGGCGCGCTCCAGAATTATGTCTTTGGTGGTGTTCATAAGCATCTCATTAGTAAGTTAACGCATGTTAACTTTGTGTTGATATTCATGTCAATGTCGAATTTATGATCAATGCCTGAACAGGGCTGAAAATTGTTTTTTGCTTCTTAGTCCAATGATTACGGGTCTTACAGCGGCAAATAGGATGTTCAAATTCAGGGGATGAACAAAATTCATTGGTGGGTTTTGATCGCACTATCTATAACTAAAAGTGTTTTTAATTGCATTGAAAGTCGAGAATACCTACAGGGGAGAAGGTTATGTCAGACAGCAGTAAGTGTCCGTTTTCAGGCGCCCACAAGAAGCATACAGCGGGCGGCGGGACGTCTAACAAAGATTGGTGGCCGAACCAGTTAAATTTAAAGATTCTTCATCAGCACTCGGAATTGTCGAACCCGATGGCGGGTTCGTTTAATTATAAAGAGGCGTTCAACACGTTGGATCTGGAGGCGGTCAGAAAAGATTTATATAAATTGATGACCGATTCTCAAGATTGGTGGCCAGCCGATTATGGGCATTATGGCCCATTGTTTATTCGGATGGCGTGGCACAGTGCCGGTACTTACCGAATGTCTGACGGTCGAGGAGGCGCATCCACCGGATCACAACGCTTTGCGCCGCTGAACAGCTGGCCGGATAACGGCAACCTGGACAAAGCCAGACGCTTGTTGTGGCCTATAAAACAGAAGTACGGTGAAAAGATTTCGTGGGCAGATTTAATGATTCTGGCCGGTAACTGCGCGTTGGAATCCATGGGCTTTGAAACCGTAGGTTTCGCAGGTGGTCGTGAAGATATTTGGGAGCCGGAAGAAGATATCTACTGGGGAACAGAAACCGAGTGGCTAGGGGATAATCGTTACGAAGGGGATCGCGACCTTGAAAACCCCCTGGCAGCGGTACAAATGGGGTTGATCTATGTGAATCCGGAAGGCCCGAATGGCAACCCTGATCCTTTGGCTTCCGCAAAAGACATAAGAGACACCTTTGCTCGCATGGCAATGGACGACTATGAAACCGTTGCTTTGACGGCCGGAGGTCATACCTTTGGTAAAGCACACGGTGCCGGCGATGCCGCGCTGGTTGGGCCAGAGCCGGAAGCTGCACCAATGGAAACTATGGGCCTGGGTTGGATCAGCAAGCATGGTAGTGGAAAGGGCAGCGACACCATCACCAGTGGTATTGAAGGCGCCTGGACGCCCAATCCTACTCAATGGGACACCGGCTACTTTGATGTTTTACTAGGCTATGAGTGGGAGCTTTCCAAAAGCCCGGCCGGAGCGCACCAATGGGTACCGAAAGCGTTATCGGATGCAGATCATGCACCGGATGCCGAAGATGCGAGCAAGCGAGTTGGAATCATGATGACCACGGCGGATATGGCTCTGCGTGAAGATCCGGAATATCGCAAAATTTCAGAGCATTTCCACAAAAATCCGCAAGACTTTGCTGATGCCTTTGCACGCGCTTGGTTCAAATTGACGCACAGGGACATGGGCCCGATAGCCCGTTACCTTGGCCCCTTGGTTCCCGAGGAAACCTGGACATGGCAAGATCCGCTGCCAGAAGCGACCGGGACTCTGATTGATGAAGACGACATCTCAGAATTAAAAGGGCTAATTTTGGCGACCGGACTGACCATTCCTGAATTGGTAAGTACAGCCTGGGCTTCGGCATCGACCTTCCGTGGCTCAGACAAACGCGGCGGGGCGAACGGTGCTCGTATCCGCCTGGCGCCACAAAAGGATTGGGAGGTAAACCAGCCTAAACAGTTAGCGAATGTGTTGGTGGCTCTGTCCAATGTACAAAAACAATTTAATGACGGGCCGAACGGGGACAAGAAGGTCTCAATGGCTGATCTGATTGTGTTAGGCGGTTGTGCGGCTGTGGAACAAGCAGCCAAAAATGCTGGCTTTGATATCAAAGTACCCTTCACCCCAGGGCGAGTGGATGCCACGCAGGAGCAAACGGATGAAGCGGCCTTTGCAGTACTTGAGCCCAAAGCGGATGGTTTCAGAAACTATCACTCGGAAAACTCCCCCATTGCCGCAGAAGCACTGTTGGTCGATCGGGCGCAATTACTGACCTTGACTGCGCCAGAAATGACGGTCTTGGTTGGCGGTTTACGGGTATTGAATGCAAATGTTGGTCAGAACAAGCAAGGTGTATTGACCGATGATCCGGAAAGTCTGACCAATGCCTTCTTTGTCAATCTGCTGGATATGGCGACCGAATGGGTGCCTGCAGATGATACCGATCAATCCGGTTTGGCGCAGAGTTTTGAGGGGCGCGATAGAACCACTGGCAAAGTGAAGTGGACCGCATCACGAGTGGATCTGGTGTTCGGGTCTAACTCCCAGCTTCGAGCGTTATCAGAAGTTTATGCGGCGGATGACGCCAAAACCCGATTTGTAGAAGACTTTGTGAAAGCGTGGGATAAAGTGATGAATCTGGATCGCTTTGATCTGATTTAGCGTTCCCGATCGTGTGTGAGATCAACCAACATCGGCGGCTCTGATGAGCTGCTGATGTTGGATGAGTAGTTAGTGGTCAGCCGGAGGCAGAGGCACAGACTACTTATTATCGACACGACCCATGAACTTACGTTCTTCGGTGTTGATTTTGATGCGGTCGCCCGTCGAGATGTGCTCTGGTACTTGCACAACAAGGCCAGTGGTTAGTGTGGCAGGTTTAGTACGAGAGGTAGCAGAAGCACCCTTGATGGACGGATCGGTTTGCTCAATCACGAGATCAACACTCGGTGGAAGTTCCAGGCCAACAGCAGAACCATCAACCACAACTACATAGATGCCTTGGGTTTCTTCAGTGATAAATAAGACTTCGTCTTCAATGGATTCTTTATTCAGGTTGTATGGCGTATAGTCTTCGCTGTCCATGAACACATATTCGTCGCCGTCAATGTAAGAGAAGTTGGCGGGACGCTTGATCAGATCCGCCATGTTCAGCATTTCTGAATCTTTAAAGGTTTCATCGACTTTGCCACCCGTCACTACATCATACATGCGCATACGATAGATGCTGCCACCTGCGCGACCTTGGGGTACAGAGCGCTCAATGTCTTTCACAATCAGTACACGGCCGTTGAACTCGATGGCCTGGTTTTTTTTGATTTCACTTGCCTTTGGCATGAGTATTAATCCTATGTATTGGGCTTACCGAAAGGCGAAGAAGTTACCATGTATTAGGGTTTAATCAAGAGGTATACAGAATTCTTTTTGTCGGAAATTACTTAATGTATTTATCCAGAATAATTTGAAATTAATAACCTTTGGGTTCAAGGGCTGCTTGCACCACTTCAATACTCAGACCGTAGCCTTTTGCGGTCTCATCCACAAACGGTGGCCAAGGGTCTTGAGCTATCTGCAGAGGTTCAGCCAGGCTGATGGTTGAAAAAAGTAGGCTGAAAAGAATGGAGGTCAGGCCCTTCATGGTGGTTCTCCTTTCAATCTCTATTGAGATTAGACAGCGGAAGGAGGCACTGCAACAAGCAAGATTACAAGAGGAGAGCAAACCTTAGGGTAATCTGGCTGAGGTTAGTTCTTCTCATTCGTCGGTTTGAGCCTGTGCTTTAACGCACCATCCAGCAGTTTCATAAAGGTCGGACATTCGAAATGCGAAGGCGCTTTGCAAGCCGCTGTATGGCGGAGCCCTTTACTCATCAGTTTCAGTTCTTCAATTCGTTGGTCGAGTTCGTCGGCTTTAGTCAGCAGCAACTGACGATCAATCTCCGGTCCGTTGGGTGTAAACATGGTGGCGATTTCATCCAGTGATAACCCCGCATTCTGACCGAGTGAAATCAATGCCAGGCGTTGCAACACGCTGTAGGGAAAAACGCGACGCAGGCCGTTTCTTCCATTCGACTTAATCAAGCCTTTCTCTTCGTAAAATCGCAGGGTTGAAGCAGGTACCCCGCTGATTTTCGCCACTTTGCCAATATCGAGAGATTCATGCTTGG
>JBFHTA010000232.1:0-6511 GCA_041590855.1 Pseudomonadales bacterium | reverse complement strand
GCTTGTACCGCTATTTCATGCGACAAGTGTCGGACGATGCCTTAGCTCAGGATTTGTATCAGGAGCTGTGGAGTCGGGTGATTAAGTCGTCTGACCGATATCAGGTGACAGCCAAATGGACGACATGGGTGTATACCATGGCTCATAATCTGGTGATTGATCATGTGCGTGCCATTCGACCTGTGGATAACTGGAGTGACTTGAATGACGCCGATAAAGTGGCCACTGAAATTCCTAAGACACCACACGGGCAGCCCGAACAAAACGAGATGAACCGACAACTGGCCGAACAGTTAAAAGTGTGTCTCAGTCGACTCCCTCAAGCGCAGCAAGAGGTGTTTTTATTGACGGAGGAATCCGGTTTGACCCTGGCCAGTATTGCGGAAGTCGTATCCATTTCTCTGGAGGCCGCAAAAAGCCGATTACGTTATGCCCGTACTCAGCTAAAGCGTTGTTTGTCCGACTATTGGGACACCGTCGTGTCAGGAGGAAAAGCCAATGACTGACCGCAAACTCTTGCCTGAGTCCGACGAACAATTATCCGCCTTGTATCAGCAAGGGGCAAAGGAACAGCCACCAGAGTGGTTGGATCAACGCATTCTGAATCAAGCGAATACCCATATTGCTGATGATTCAATCGAACAGGATGATCAGCCGCAGCCTTCACACTGGAAACGTTGGCAATGGCCTGTTGCTACCGCCGCCTTGGTGGTGCTTTCAAGTTCCCTGGTGATGGATTTACACCGACAGCAAAAACTGGAAGTGGAGTTAATGCCGTTTCAGGCTGAGCCTTATCAGAGCGACTCGGTTCAGAGCGACTCCATTCAGAGCGATCCCTCACAAGCGGTGCCTGCTCAGGAGGTGATGCGTTCTGAACAAGCGATGCCAATGCGCAAAAAAGAGAAAGCATCGGGCAGTTTCACCCAAGATGAGTTAAAAGAGGCTCTGCCAAGTAGTATCAATCAGCCTGCTATGACGGGTGAATCTGTCGCGAGCCCTGCGGCTGCGCCAACCTTGCAGCGAGTGGCGCCTAAGGTGTTAGAAACGCAAGCTATTGAAGGGCAAGGGATGGACGTTCAAGGGATGAGCTCACCTGCGATGGAGTTAGACGCTATTGAGGCGGAAACTTCGGGAGCTGACTTTGCTGAGCCTATGATGGAATTACTTGAGGAGTCGGTGGATCAATCGTTTGAAGATGCCACCGGCTATCAGGAGAGAGAACAGAAAGCTCAGCAGCAACGGTTGCAAATGAAAGAGATGCGGATCATGAGTGGCCGGGAAGAAGCCGTTTGGCTCGCCAGAATTGAGCGCTTATTGAATGAAGGTAAGGAAGATCAGGCCAAAGAGGAACTGGCCGAGTTCCAACGTACCTATCCGGAGTTTGAGATTCCGACGCATTTGCAACGACTAATTGAGGAGTAACAAGCTAGGAGGGCAGACTGCGTTTCGGACAAATAGGTAGCAAACCTGCTACCTATTGAATCGGTACTATCTATTGAACCAGTACTATCTAGTAAACCGGTCCTATCTATTAAACAGTTATGCTTATTGGATAGTTATGTCCATTGAAGGTGCTTAATGAAGGAAGCGCACCTGGTTATTCAGTGCGATCCAGAACGTTAGAAAGCGCCTGTTGGTAAATGGCTTCAGACCCTTGTTGATCACGGATGGCAATATTCAGGTCGTTTACCAAACCGTTATCCAGCCCATAAATCCAGCCGTGAACGCTTACGGTTTGGCCTCGATCCCAGGCATCCTGGACCACGGTCGTACCAACGACGTTCATGACTTGCTCGATGACATTCACTTCACACAGACGATCGCATTTCACATCAAAGTCTTCGTATTGATCGAGTGACTTCTGGTGTTTTTTGTAAACATCCTGAATGTGTCTCAACCAGTTGTCGATCAAACCGTGTCGTTGTCCTGCAATGGAGGCTCTGACTCCACCGCAACCGTAGTGTCCGGTTACTATGATGTGTTTTACCTTAAGAACATCTACGGCGTATTGCATTACGGATAAACAGTTTAGATCCGTATGAACAACCATATTGGCTACGTTGCGATGAACAAACAGATCACCGGGTAACATGCCGACAATTTGGTTTGCCGGTACCCGGCTGTCGGAGCAACCAATCCATAGATATTCAGGAGTTTGTTGCTGTTTCAAGCGATCAAAGAATTGTGGGTCTTGTTCTTTGATGGACTCGGCCCATTGTTTGTTCTTTTCAAGCAGTTCTTTGATCTGTGGCATTGGTGTTCCTGCAACTGGTGTCAATGTGGGTCATTGAGCGCGGATTATCTCTGATCTGATCAAGCAAGACAATGAAAACCCTGAGAGTTCAATGGGCATGCTCAGTGTGTAATCGTTAAGTCGTGACCTGTTTGTCCCGTTTTCTTCGAAATCTAAACCGGTTTGGTTTGGAATCGTGCTCTGTGGCGTTCCCTGTTTTCGTCGCTTTATCTGAAAACCAGCGTTCGGTTTGTTGTTTCGCCTTGCGCTTATGGTCGGGCTTTACATAGATTCCAACGGTGGCGATGGCAGCCAGCAGCGTGCTTAAATCATCTGTGTACCCTATGGGTAAGAAATCGGGAATGGCGTCCAGTGGCACCAGAAAATAAACCAAGGCACCGTAAATGACGGTTCTGGCCCAGGCCGGAGTTTGTTCGTCGCGGGCAGAGTAGTAGAGCTTCAGCGTTGTCTCAACCAGTTCCTGACCCAAGCGGCCAGAGTGACGTTTCAGCTTTCGCCAGACGCTGCTTTCTGTGGTGGGTTGGGGGTTGCTCATTAGAAGCACCTCTCAATCGGGTTCAATGTGACTGTTACTCATAGGTTGGGCGTATCTATCTCTTCGCAAAACGACGAGCTAACGTCGCCAAAATTTGAGCCGACATTTGAACTTAAATTTGAACATAGTCACATCGAGCTTTAGTATGCTCGGTGTACAATTGTAGCGCTAAGCTGAAAGGCAGTTAAAGTCCCTTTATGTGCATTCTGTATTCAGCTTAAAGCATGCCATACATAATAAGAATAATAGTTCGGTAACTAATATGATTCCCAAGGCTTACGCTCAGCAAGCGCTTAATATCTTGCTGATTGATGACCACCAAATCTATCTCGATGGCTTGAGTATGTCCCTATCGCTGATGGAAACCGTGGAGTCCGTCTATCAGGCAACCGGGTTGGAAGAAGTGGAAAGCATACTTCGGTCGGTACGGCCCGACATTGTTCTCTTGGATTTGCATTTCCCACAGGTGGATGGTTTCCACATCATGTCTCACATCGAGGCTAAATGCCCGGGCATTCCGATCATTATCTTGTCCGGTTCGGATCAGCCGGAAGATATCCGTTTGGCTTTGAGCCGGGGGGCAAAAGGCTTCTTAAGCAAGTCCGCTAATGGTGATGAAATTCGTGATGCCATTGCCAAGGTGATGCAGGGCGAATCCTTGCAGCCTATGCTTAGTGTGGCTGTGGATAATCCGGAGGGTGGCCAATTACTTGATCGGGTTCGGATCAGCCTGGCCAAACAGCATCGGATTACCCAGCGGCAAGCGGAGGTGTTGGTATTGTTGGCAGAGGGCTTGTCGAACAAACACATTTGTCGTCGGTTGGAATTAACGGAAGCCACAGTCAAGTTTCATCTCAAAGCCCTATTTTTGGCGTTGGGTGTGCATAACCGAACTGAATGTGTGGCTGTGGCCAGACGATTGAACATTCTTTTATAGACGGTGTTCAAACCGGTCGAAAGTTAACGTTCGTTAGTTTGGCGTCATGATTAGCTATACATGATCAGCTGTGGCGCTTTTTGTGCGTCACCTTCCGTTGTTGATTCAAGTTCTTCTTCAGTGGTCAGTTTTAAAGTGAAGCAGGTGCCACGCTTGAGACTGGAGGTGACTTCGAGTCGAACATCCAACAAATGAGAGAGTTGTTTGACAATGCTTAACCCCAGGCCCATTCCGCGTTCTTTATTTGGCGTAATTTGGTAATACTGATCAAAAATGGCTTCCAGGTGTTGCTCTGGTATGCCGCAGCCATTGTCCTGAATCCGAATGCTTACGTCTTGATGGTGGCATTGTGTCTGAATAAAGAGTTCGCTTGCTGTAGCATGTTGAATCACGTTGCTGATCAGATTTTTGATAATGCGTTCAAGCAGCAAAGGGTCGGTGTTTACGTATTGAAGGCTTCTAAGATCTGTTGATACCTTGATGTTTGCTTTATTCAATTGCGGGGTCATTGCCCGTACCTGATGTTCAACCAGGGCATCCAGGTCGACGGATTCTTTATGAGGCGTGACTTCGCCCATTTCCAATCGACTGAATTCCAGCAGGGAATCCAGCAAACGATTCAGCATATCAACCGACAAACCCAGTTGATGAATCATCTGGGCTTGATGTGGATCGCCACTGACACGATGAAGGGAATCTGAAATTAAATTAATGGCATTAATGGGTTGCCTGAGGTCGTGTCCTGCGGCCGCCAGAAATTGGGTTTTGGCTTCGCGGTCGGCGATAGCCTGTTGTTGACCCAATTTAATCAGCTGGTGTTTCAAGTAGCCTGTTCTCAATGTGTGTTCCTGCAGATAGCTGCCGACGGTTCCTATGGAGCACATAGAGGCAATGAAAAACAGCTGGGGCAACAAGAACTCGGTATGACCCACCAGAACTTCAACGGCTCCGTACAGAAACCACAGACTCCAAGTGGAAATCAGAATTAATTTAAAGGGCAGTCCAAGTAGGAAGAAGCCAAACAGTATTACTGAATAGATGCCTTCATAGGGCAGGTCGTATCCGGCCAGTTGCGAACCGGCAATGATGGTAATGACGCCAATGCCCATCCAGAGATAGCTGAAAAAGGTCGAGTAGGTGATGACCCGTGGGGATGTGATTTTATTGATCAGCAAATACCCCATGAGCAGCACGGGAAACAGCATCATGGCCCGTACCTGGATGGTAAATTGCCAGATAGAGTCAGGCAAAAACAAAAAGTCCACGAAGGCATACAGAAACAGCAAAATAAGGCTGAACATGCCTATCGAAAGCATGCGACGTTTGATCAGTTTGGCCTGATACTGTTGGAATTCGTTTTCCAGTGGCTGGAAAAACATCAGTCGGCGAAACCCTTGATCCAGTTGCTCCTGGATCTTGGTACTTTGTTCTTTTGGTGTTAGAAACGACGTGGTCATAAGCGTTCTGGTAGAGCACAAAGTGCATCGGTTTGTTTTTATAGTTATGTGGCCGATTCTACCAACATCTCCACACAATACACACCGATTACCCCGGAACTCCGACGAAAGTGATGCCGTTTTCACTGTTTGCTCATCCGTTACTTATATACTTTTGCCATAGATGCGTTGTCTGTTGTCTTCAATCGGAGGACGACAGCTGCAGGTTATCTTTGGTCTTGGCGATTAGACGATCATGGCCTTCAAAGTACTGATCCCTGATTTCGTCTTCCAGTTGACGACGGGCTTCTGGCGAGAGCGACTCCAGGTCATGTTGCCTTAATGCCGAACGATAGGTGTGATAGGTCTGTTCAAAGGCTTGTTGTTGATCGAAGTCTGCCAGTGATTGTTCGACGACGTCCTGGCTGTAGTTGGCCTGAAGATGAGCTTCGTAGGCGTCCCGGTCTCCCGATTCAAAATAGGTTTGTGCGGTTTTGGCCACTTCCTGGGATGAGGATAACTCCTGAAGACTGGTTTTCAGGGATTCTGGAAGTTGTTCTTCAAGGTGCATCAATGCTTGTGTTTTTTCTTCTACGCTTAAGCTGTCGTTAAGCTGGATTTCCATAGTGCTTAAGGTGTATTGGGCAAAGGCGTTCTCGTCGGCGTAAAAGGCTTCATGGAGTTCAGCAGAGAGGTATTGTTGTTGGAGTTGCTGAAGCTGCCCCAGGCTTTCTTTCAGCACTTGGTGCTGGTACTGAGGTGTTTGTTCTTGTTGGGTATTCAATGGGCGGCTCAAAATTTCAAGGGCGGCGGCCTTATAGTTCAGGTAATCCTCCAATACAGCAATGGCTTGGCTGCGCGCAGGTTCTGACAATTTGGCCGTGATCAGTGCTTTAATTTCTGAAATGGCTGTTTCTGGGTCAACTTCGCCGATTGTGTTGAGAAAATAGTCGAATGTGTCGCGAACGTCGATAGATAAGATGAGATTGTTGTTTTCGTCGGTCATTAAGTTTCCATCAATCGCTGTGCCGGAAAGTGAGGGGGCCAGAGCGACGTAATCCGGACGAGGAATGTTTGGATTCTCTTTATAGTGTGAGCTGGAATTGCCGGGCAGCGCCTGAATATTCAAACGCTGTACTGTTTCAATCGGAGAATGCGTCTCAGTGGTTGATTCAGTTGTGTCGGGTTCAATGACATCCATCACTGCTGTGGATGATGCGTCCTGTGATTGTGTGTCTAACCAATTTGGCAATTGGGCAATCAGTGTCAGTAAACCTGCAACTGCGATCGTTGCTATCAGTGTATGCCTGGTCATGGTGCTCTTCATTTTTAACGTATGGACAGGAGTC
>JBFHTA010000231.1:0-6548 GCA_041590855.1 Pseudomonadales bacterium | reverse complement strand
TCCACGTGCCCAGCGTATATCCTCAAGAAGAACAGCCGTGCACGGAGAATTTAAACGCGTGTCGCTTTTTTTAACGGCGATGCTCTGAGAAGAGGCAAATATTGTAGGTATTAATCCTTGAGGATAAGTATGAGAACGCTTCTCGGCAACGCCGCGAGTCACCTGAAGATAAATGGATTGTTGATTGCTCGCCGTCTGTTCAATCAGGCGCTCTACGATATAACGCCATTCATGTAATCCTAGCGGATTAGGAATACCGGTTTGATCCAGGCTTCGAAATAAGCGGGTTAAATGCTGCTCCAGGCGAAAGGGCTGGCGGTTATACACCATAATGACTTCATAAACACCATCCCCAAAAAGAAAGCCTCGGTCAAACACCGAGACTTTCGCTTTATCCGCTGGCAACCATTGGCCATCAAGATAAACAATGGCAGACATTAGCCACCAAACAACCCGATAAAGAAGAGTTTTATTGCATCCCATAAACGAGCAAAGAAGCCAGCTTCTTCAACGGGTTTAAGGGCCACTAATGATTGCTCTACCAAGGTTTCACCGTTCAGCTCCACTTTCAACAAGCCCAGTTCTTGTCCTTGCGTTACCGGAGCTTCAATGATGGTATCCACCTCCAGATTCGCTTTCACGTCTTTGCGACTACCACGCGGAACAGTAATCACAATGTCGTCAATTACACCCAAAGACACTTGATCCTGAACCCCTTTCCAAATGCGGTTTCGCGTTAACTCGGCGCCAGCTTCGTACAAGGACAAGGTTTCAAAGTATCTGAATCCATAGTTTAGTAGCTTTTGAGTTTCTCGTGCACGAGCCTCTTCACTGCGAGTTCCAAGCACAACCGATATCAAACGCATACCGTCTTTCTCAGCTGAAGCGACCAAACAATAACCCGCTTCGTTAGTGTGTCCGGTTTTTAAACCATCGACCGTTGAATCACGCCACAACAGGCGGTTTCGGTTTGGCTGCTCAATCCCGTTATATTTGAAGACTTTTTCAGAATAGATTCCGTAATAATCTGGATGATCGATAATGGTATGCTCAGCAAGAATGGCAAGATCACGTGCAGATGCGTAATGCTCCGGGTCAGGCAATCCGGTCGCATTTACGAAATGCGTATTGCTCATCCCCAACTCGGATACATATTGATTCATCAAGTCAGCAAAACCGGCTTCCGACCCTGCAACGTGTTCTGCCATTGCTACGCTGGCGTCGTTTCCTGATTGAATGATAATGCCACGAAGCAAGTCTTCAACACGTACTTTCTTACCTACTTCAATGAACATACGTGAACCTGGCATTCTCCAGGCTTTTTCACTGACCAGCACTTCATCTTCCAACGAAATGTTACCACGCTGGATTTCCTCAACGGCAATATAGCTGGTCATCATCTTCGTCAAACTGGCAGGCGGAACACGCTCATCCGGGTTCTTTTCCACCAACACCTTGCCACTCTTTGCATCCAACAATATATAAGCAGATGCCGCCAGTTGAGGAGGCGCAGGAATTAACGGCGCCGCAACAGACAAACCTGAAAGACAGAACAGAACAACAGAAATAACAAAATAAAAGGGTTTCGCTTTCATAGCACTCATTTTTAAAATGGAAGGTTTAAAGACAATCGCAGAATCAGCATATCAAAGGACATCAGATTCTATCAAATACCACCAAGGGGCTTAGAATACCATTGGACTTAGCCAGAGACAGCATATCTAAGGCCTCTTTCTCTGTTTTTAAAGGTCCAATTTGAACTTTAAAGATACCCGCTTCAGGCTTTATTCTGAATGCAGTCTTCGCCCAGAGTTCCGCTTGACGGCGAAAGTTACGAGCGTTATCCAAACTGCCAAAGGCACCAATCTGCACGTACCTATCTGGTTCGCTTAAATCAATCGACTCTACCAGAACATTGGCGGTACCACGCTTGTGATATCCAAGTTTGGCAGCCGCCGCGTACGATAAATCAATAATACGCCCTTCATGGAAAGGCCCACGGTCATTAACCCGTACAATCACAGAACGCCCGTTATCCTGATTGGTAACCCGAACATACGAAGGAATAGGTAAAGTTTTATGGGCTGCCGACATGCCGTACATATCATAAGTTTCACCATTAGACGTTAAATGCCCATGAAACTTATGACCATACCAGGAAGCTATTCCCTCTTCCTTATACCCTTTGGATGTGGAGAGTACATAGTAAGTCTCGCCACGAACTTCGTAAGGTGATTTATTTCCACCAGCGCTGTAGGGCTCCCAACGAGGTACTGCATTCGGCACCTGCGACACATCAATATCCACCAAAGGCCCATAATCCTGCTCAACATGGTAACGAGAAGGCTTAGGCGTAGAACAGCCTGCCAAGTAGGCAAACACCAAAACAACAGCGAATATTTTTGAAAAGCTCAAGTTTATTTCTCTTTGGTACGTTTACGCTCTATCTCGTCACCCAACTGAATCACGGACATAGCGTATAATCGACTGTGATTATATCGGGTAATGGTATAGAAATTATTGAACCCTAACCAGAATTCAGCACCGAGCCGCCCCTGATATTTAAACAATGCCGCCTTTTCTTGCTCCGGCATAGTTTCGGAGCTGGCTGGTGTCACCCCAAATTCAGACCATTGACCCACGGTTTTAGTCGGCTCGAGAGTTTCATTCACCTTATCCTGATAGGCGTTCCCAGCCACACGAGCCCGACTGGTAATAACCCCACCCCGAACCCAGCCATGTTTATTCAGATAATTTGCCACACTGCCAATCGCATCGACTGGGTTATCCCAAATATCTTTTTTCTCATCACCATCGAAATCAATCGCATACGAGAGGTAGCTACTCGGGATAAACTGACCATACCCCATAGCCCCTGCGTAAGAACCACGCAGCGTTAACGGGTCTAATTTGTATTGTTTGCACATGATCAAAAACGACTTCAGTTCTCTACGAAACAAAGGTCGCTTCGGATAATCAAACGCCAAAGTCGCAAGAGCATCAATCACCCGGTAGCCCCCGCCTTGTTTTCCATACATGGTTTCCACTCCGATTATGGAGACTATGTATTTAGCCGGAACACCGAACTCTGCTTCGGCACGTTTAAGTGTTTCCTCATTGGCCTTCCAGAAATCCAGCCCTCGGCTAATCCGAGTTTTATTGACAAACATCGGGCGGTACTCCGCCCAAGTCTTTGTTCGCTCAGCAGGCCGAGAAATGGCATCCAGAATGGACTGCTTTTTCTTGGCCTGATCAATAATCTTTTGAAGCTCTGCCCGATCAAACTGGTGTTCTGTCACCATTTCCTCAATGAACACAGCGGCTTCCGAACGTTTACTGTAATCCCCTGCCCAACTCACTGCACTGATAAGACAAAAGACACCCAACATAACTGTTTGTACAAAACGATCCATCGTAACTCTCTTTCTGTTTAAGTCTGATGATTTAGTCTGTGACCACACCTGAGGTATTTTGATCCCTTATTTGGTCAATAACTTACGATGCGTGTGAATCGACATCAATACCCCAAACCCGGCCATCAAGGTTAAGATGGATGTTCCACCGTAACTGATTAAAGGCAGAGGAACCCCCACGACCGGTAAAATCCCACTAACCATTCCGATATTAACAAACACATACACAAAGAAGGTTAAGGTGATACTACCCGCCAATAAACGACTGTAGGAATCTTGTGCTTTCACCGCGATGTACAAACCGCGTAACACGATCAACAAGTACAAGCCCAACAACGCCAACACCCCAAAGAAACCAAATTCTTCGGCATACACCGCAATAATGAAATCCGTATGACTTTCAGGCAAGAAGTCCAAATGACTTTGGGTACCATTGAGCCACCCCTTCCCCCATAAGCCACCGGAACCAATAGCAATTTTGGACTGAATGATGTTCCAGCCTGCACCTAGCGGGTCACTCTCAGGATCAAACAAGGTCAATACCCGTTGTTTCTGGTAATCCCGCATCACAAATTGCCAAAACGGATAAATCATTGCGGTCACAAGCCCGACAAAGCCAAAAACGATTCGCCATTTAAGTCCGGCCAACAATAAGATAAACAAACCGGACGCACCGATTAATAAGGAAGTTCCAAGATCTGGCTGCTTGGCGATTAAGCCGACGGGTACCACAATAATGACCAGAGAAATAATGACATGTTTAAATCGCGGAGGAAGTTTACGCCCCGACATATACCAGGCCACCATCATAGGCACGATCAGCTTCATAATTTCGGAAGGCTGAAAACGCACAGGCCCCAAACTTAACCAACGCTGTGCGCCTTTCGCTCCAACCCCCACCAGCAACACAGCCACCAGCAAGCCAATACCTACCACATAAAAATAAGGCGACCATCGTCGCATGGTAGAGATATCAAACTGAGCTATAACAAACATCACCACAACGCCCAAAACAATTCTCACCATCTGTTTTTGAACGTCTTCAATGCTGCCGCCACTGCCACTGTAGAGAACAAACAAGCCCCCGCCGCACAAGCACAACAGCAAAAACAACAACTGAGTATCAATATGCATTCTGAGCCAAAGACTGGGGCGACGGCTGAAATGAGTAGCTGCATCCGGCAGGGTCCGGGAGAAGTCTTTCATTATTCGGACGCCTCCACTTCATATTTACCCAACAAATGCGCATCAAATAATTTACGGGCAACCGGAGCCGCAGCACTGCTTCCACCGCCACCGTTTTCTACCAGCACCGCAACCGCAATCTGCGGATCATCTAACGGAGCAAAGCCCATAAACCAGGCATGGTCACGGTGCCATTCAGAAATTTTAGTTTCATCGTATTCTTCATCTTGCGCGATCCCCAACACCTGAGCTGTACCTGTCTTTCCCGCCATTTTGTATTGGGCATTCCGTCCGGAAGAGCGAGCTGTCCCCCGGGCTCCGTGCATCACATCTCTCATAGCAGCAAACATGCGATCCCAATTTTTCGGATCATCCAAAATAATATTTTTGGCTTCAGCGCCTTTTAAATCAGACTGGATTTGCTCTTGAACTTCATCCAAGTCGCCATCCATGGTCAGCTTGGGACGCACCCACTTCCCTTTGTTGGCAAAAATGGCTGTGGCCGCAGCCAATTGCAACGGTGTCACCAACATATAGCCCTGCCCAAGCCCCATATTCAGGCTGTCGCCCGGAAACCAAGGCAAACCTCTGGCACCACGCTTCCACTGTCTAGTGGGTAACAAGCCCCGACGCGCTTCAGAAATGTCCAGACTGGTCAGGTCGCCAAACCCGAACTTGGCAAGGAAATCCGACATCCGATCGACGCCTAACCGAAAGGCCAACTCATAAAAATAAGTATCACAGGACTGAACTACCGCATATCGCAAGTCCACCCGACCATGACCACCACGTTTCCAGTCCCGATAGATACGATCGTCGTTCTTTAACTGGTAAGTTCCGTAGTCCATGATGCTAAAGTTCCAATCCACCACACCGGACTCCACACCCGCAATGCCCAGCATAGGTTTAATCGTCGAACCAGGCGGATATTGCCCCTTCAATGCCCGGTTAAACAAAGGTTTCGCTTTGGAATCCCGCAATTCGCCATACGACTGATGATCAATACCCAAAACAAACAGGTTCGGATCAAAACTCGGTTCACTTACCAGAGCAAGAATGCCGCCCGTCTTCGGTTCAATTGCAACGATAGCTCCTCGTCGACCATCCAATAGTCGACTCGCCGTTTGCTGCAACCGACTGTCTAACGATAACCTAAGATTCTTACCCGGTGTCGGCGGAACACGTTCAATGACCTTAAGTACCCGTCCGCGCGCATCCGCTTCAACCTTTTGGAGCCCAACCTTGCCATGCAAGGAGGTTTCATAGAAACGCTCAATGCCCAACTTCCCGATGTGGTTGGTTGCCTGATAGTTTGTAGCATCGACCTTGGTTAATTCCTTCTCATTGATGCGCGCCACATACCCCACCACATGCGCAAATGGCGCCCCCAAGGGGTAAGAACGAACCAACTTGGCATCAACAGACACAGCAGGATATCGATGTAACTCAACCGCTACTTTGGCGATCTCTTCTTCGGTCAAGCGGTTTCGCAGGGCCACAGGTTCCAACGGACGTCGACGCTCTTTTAAACGCCGTTTGAATTTTTCGATGTCACGATCGGAAATATCAACTATCTGCCTCAGCGACGTGATCAGTGCATCTTTATCTCGTACTTTTTCTGGGACAATGCCAAGGCTGAAGTTCGGCGTGTTCTCCGCCAGCAAGACACCATTTCGATCAAAAATCAGACCACGGGTAGGAGCGATAGGCTCCACCTGAACACGATTCTGTTCAGACGCCGTTTGGTACTTTTGAAATTCCACCACTTGCAGGTGGTACATACGCAGTAATAGAACCGTGATTAACACTAACACCACGCACACAGCGACCACCACCCGCCAAAAGAAGATGGTGGAGTACTTGGAGTGATCGTGTAGAGAGAGCCCTTCCATAGACTTAGATCATGACCTCAACCGGCTCGATGATAGGGATGATTACAGATAATGGACC
>JBFHTA010000230.1:0-6560 GCA_041590855.1 Pseudomonadales bacterium | reverse complement strand
TAAGGAATGGCATGGATATTAATGCCCGGCGCTTCTTTTTCAATTAACTGCCGAAGTCTTGGCCAGATTACATCCACCAACGCATCGGCAGATGCAATTCGAAACGTTCGAGTAGCCGATGCCGGATCGAAAGAGCCTTGATCCATCGCCTGCTCAAGATGATGTAAAGGTTCCCGAACCTGCGACCATAAGTTTTGAGCATAAACCGTAGGACGAATGTTTCGCCCGTCCTTCACGAATAATTCGTCCTTCATCACGGTGCGCATTCTGGATAAGGCATTGGATACAGCTGGCTGTGTCAATGCTAATCGATCTGCCGCCCGAGTAATTGACCCTTCAGTCATAATTGCATCAAAGATTACCAACAGATTCAGATCCTGGTGTCTCATTTTAATCATCTCAACGTACGAAAATCGCCCCTAATTTCCTGACCAATTAATTCATTTTCAATCCAATGAAAATAAAACATCATTTTTTTTGATAACAACCATACAAAAATATAATTATATTTATGTTTTATATAAACACATAATCAGCCTCAGAAAAATAGATCTGGGGGGATCGAACATGACACTTCAACGTTCTTTGAAGTTATTTTCTGTATTTACAACCATAGCAATCATTAGCGCCTGCAGTTCCGAACAGGAACCGCAAGCTGCACAACCTGCGCCCGCAGCGCCTACCGTGACTGTTGCCGAAGTGCTTCACGAACGCCTGACCGAGTGGGATGAATTCACTGGTCGATTAGAAGCGCCAGAGAGCGTTGTGCTGCGTCCACGTGTTTCCGGCTACATCGAAAAGGTGGCTTTTGAAGAAGGTGCCATCGTTCAAGCAGGACAACCTTTGTTCTACATCGACAGCCGTTCATTCAAAACCGAAGTAAAACGCCTGAAAGCAGAACTTACTGAGGCTCAAAGCCAATTAAAGCTGGCAGAACTGGCCTATAACCGAACCAAGCGTTTGACGTCTCAAAATGCCATTTCCAAAGAGGATTACGACAATCGCTTTGCGGAATTGCAACAAGCAAAAGCACATGTCCAATCTGTAGAAGCAGCACTGGAATTGGCCGAGCTGAACGTCAGCTATACTCGCGTTGAAGCACCAATCACCGGACGCGTTTCTCGTGCAGATGTCACCAAAGGCAACTTCGTGTCTGCAGGGCAAACCAAATTAACGACCCTGGTTTCCACCGAGAAAGTCTACGCTTACTTTGATGCCGACGAACACACTTACCTGAAATACACCAAGTTGGCTCAGGAAGGTACCCGAGCGGATGACCGCAGCGCCAAGAATCCGGTCTTCATGGCCCTTGCTAATGAAAGTGAATATCCACACCAAGGCTATATTGATTTTGTTGATAACCGAATCAATCCATCGACCGGCACCATTCGTGGCCGTGCGGTGTTCGAAAATGAAAAAGGTAACTTCACACCCGGTTTGTTTGCCCGCCTTCAGTTAATCGGCAGTGCGTCTTACCAAGGTATTTTGATTGACGATAAAGCCATAGGCACCGACCTGAACAACAAATTTGTCTTGGTGTTGGATGAGAACAATACCGTGCAATATCGCCCAATCAAGATGGGTGAAAAGGTCAATGGCCTGCGCATTGTTTCTCAAGGTTTACAACCGGGAGAGCGAATTGTCGTGAAAGGCTTACAACGTGTTCGCCCTGGCACGCCTGTCAATCCGCAAGAAGGCCAAATGGCGACGCCGGAACAAGTAGCTCAGTTACATCGCCTACAAGCCAAAGTCGATCAGGTATTGATTGCTTCAGGTGCACATACAGACCTTAACGCCAGCGACTCACAAACCAGTGACCTGCTAGCTGCGGACGTCAGCACCAAAGCACATTCAGAACAACTGCCTCAACAAGGTCATCTGTAAATCAAACGGAATCAGGGGCTCTGTAACTTTCAGATGCCCCGACATCGTTATTCAGCCGTTTGACAATCCAAGAGCTTAACACTTTGGTTTTCCAAGAGAAGAACGCATGAATTTTTCGCAATTTTTTATTCAGCGCCCGATTTTTGCGGGCGTGTTGTCCCTGATGATTTTCATCGCCGGGGCCTTGGCAGTCTGGAAACTACCTATCACAGAGTATCCGGAAGTTGTGCCACCCACTGTCGTAGTGTCTGCCAGTTATCCTGGTGCTAACCCTACCGTCATCGCAGATACCGTTGCTTCACCGCTTGAACAAGAGATCAACGGCGTAGAAGACATGCTGTACATGTCATCACAAGCCACTTCTGATGGTCGTATGACGCTGACCATTACCTTTGCTATCGGCACCGATGTCGATAAAGCACAAACCTTGGTACAGAACCGGGTTGACCGGGCACTCCCTCGTCTTCCGCAAGAAGTACAACGACTGGGTGTGGTAACGCAAAAGTCATCACCAGACTTAACCATGGTGGTGCACTTAACATCGCCGGACAATCGCTATGACATGCTGTATCTATCCAACTATGCACATCTGAAAGTGAAGGACGAACTTGCCCGCATTGAAGGCGTGGGTGACGTACGTTTATTTGGTGCCGGCGAATACAGTATGCGCATTTGGTTGGACCCTGAAAAAGTCGCCGCACTGGGCTTGAATCCTGGCGACATCGTGAATGCCATCCGCGAGCAAAACCAACAGGCAGCGGCTGGCTCTCTGGGTGCTCAACCTTCCGGCAACAATGATTTTCAATTGTTGATTAATGTGAAAGGCCGTTTAACCTCGGAAGAAGAATTCGGAGAAATCATCATCAAAGTGGGTGACAACGGTGAGATTGCCCGTTTGAAAGACGTTGCCCGTATTGAACTGGGTTCAGACTTCTACGCTCTGCGTTCATTACTCAACAACCAACCCGCTGTGGCCATTCCTATCTTCCAGGCGCCTGGCTCTAACGCCATCCAAATCTCGGACGACGTTCGTGCCACCATGGCCGAATTGAAAAAGGTATTCCCGGAAGGGGTGGATTACTCCATCGTCTATGACCCGACTGTGTTTGTTCGTGGCTCCATTGAAGCGGTTGTTAATACCCTGTTCGAAGCCATTTTATTGGTAGTACTGGTTGTGGTCTTGTTCCTGCAAACCTGGCGTGCGTCCATTATTCCTTTGGTTGCGGTCCCTATTTCTTTGGTAGGTACCTTTGCCATTATGCATCTACTGGGCTTTAGCTTTAATGCGCTGTCACTGTTTGGTTTAGTATTGGCCATCGGTATCGTGGTCGACGATGCCATCGTGGTTGTGGAAAACGTTGAGCGTAACATCAGCGAAGGGTTAAGCCCGGTTGAAGCCACCAAAAAAGCCATGACAGAAGTAACCGGTCCGATCATCGCCACCACGCTGGTATTGATGGCGGTATTCATCCCGACGGCCTTTATGTCAGGCCTGACCGGACAGTTCTATAAACAGTTCGCCTTGACCATCACTATTTCTACCATCATTTCTGCCATTAACTCCTTGACGTTAAGCCCGGCACTATCCGCACTGTTACTGAAAGACGAGCATGCGAAAAAGGACTGGCTAAGTCGACTGATTGATCTGCTGTTCGCGAAATGGTTGTTTGGGCCGTTCAACAAACTCTTTAATTGGGGCGCGAAAGGCTACACCGCAGGCATCGGAAAATTAATCCGTCTAAGTGGCATTGTGCTGCTACTTTACGGTGGACTGATGGGCTTAACCTACCATCAATTCAGTACCACACCGACCGGCTATGTTCCGGGACAGGACAAGATGTACTTGGTGTCCTTTGCGCAACTGCCTGATGCAGCGTCCCTCGAGCGGACTGAAGATGTGATTCGTCAGATGTCCGATATTGCTCTGAAACATCCGGGAGTAGAGTCTGCCGTTGCGTTTCCTGGCTTGAACATTAACGGTTTCACCAACAGTCCGAACAGCGGAATCGTATTCGTAACCCTGAAAGATTTCGATCAACGAACAACACCGGACCTGACTGCGTATGCCATTGCCGGTCAGTTGAACATGCAGTTTTCTTCTATTCAGGAAGCCTTTATTGCCATCTTCCCACCACCGCCTGTCGCTGGTTTGGGAACCATTGGTGGCTTCCGTCTGCAAATTGAAGACCGTGGTAATTTGGGTTACGAAGAGCTTTATCGTGTGACTCAAGAAGTCATCATGAAAGCCTGGGCTGCGCCGGAACTGACAGGTAACTTCAGTAGTTTCCAGGTTAACGTGCCTCAACTGGAAGTGGATCTTGATCGAACCAAAGCCAAAAGCCAGGGCGTTCAGGTGGATGACATTTTCACCACCTTGCAGGCCTACTTAGGTTCAGTGTACGTCAACGACTTCAACCAGTTTGGCCGAACCTATCAGGTAAATGTTCAGGCCGACGAAAGCTTCCGTCAAGAGCCGGAACAAATCAGCCAATTAAAAGTGCGTAACCAGAACGGCGATATGATTCCGTTAGGTTCCTTCCTGAACGTTAATCACGGAGCGGGCCCTGACCGGGTGATGCACTATAACGGCTTCACCACAGCGGAAGTTAACGGTGCGGCTGCGCCGGGTTACAGCTCGGGTCAGGCACAGGCCGCTATTGAGCGTATTCTGGAAGAAACTTTACCGATCGGCATGGAGTACGAATGGACAGACCTCACCTATCAACAAATTCTGGCAGGTAATACAGCCCTGTTGGTGTTCCCTCTGGTCGTACTTCTGGTCTTCCTGGTATTGGCTGCCCAGTATGAAAGCATCAGCCTACCGTTGGCGATCATTTTGATTGTTCCAATGACACTGCTGTCAGCAATGACGGGGGTCATTATTTACGGCGGCGATAACAACATCTTCACCCAAATTGGCTTTATTGTACTGGTGGGGCTCGCCACCAAGAACGCCATTTTGATCGTGGAATTTGCCAAAGAGCTGCAAGATAAAGGCATGACGGTGATTGAAGCTATTAAGGAAGCCGGTCGTCTGCGTCTGCGCCCGATTCTAATGACATCCATCGCCTTTATTATGGGTGTTGTTCCTATGGTGTTCTCTACCGGAGCTGGTGCTGAAATGCGTCAGGCAATGGGAGTCGCGGTATTCTCAGGCATGATTGGCGTGACTGTGTTCGGCTTGGTACTAACACCCGTGTTCTATTACTTGTTGCGACGTAAAAGTGATAAGCCTAATCAGAACAAAGAGCCGGAGAACCATACACCCTCTGCAACACAAAAGCCTCAGGCAAGCGTAGCTGCGTAGAAAACGCTTGCAACCACAAAGAGTTAAAAACGCGCTGTTGACCAGCGCACTGTTTAAGTGACGAAACCGCCAGTTTCGTCACACCTTTCTTGAAGCCCTGGCCGACTCCCGATCCCTACCCCCTGGTCAGGTGCTTCATTTCTTTTTAGCAGATTCCTGTTTCTCTCAATGCCACAACTACTGCGAAGATCCAACACTCCTAATGGCAAAAACTACAGCGAATTCAGGTAATCCTGCATGATGGCATTAACATCGATCTTTTTCAGGCCTTCATTAAGAATCCCGGCCAATTTTTCACCACGCGGGCCTTTCTTGAAGCAGACATACAGCTGCTTATCTTCCAGCAAGGTCGCGTTAAACTGGATCTTACCCGCTTGTGTCTTGAGTTTCGGATCGGATGCCAGCAAATAACTCAGCACATTTTTATCCACAACTGCTAAGTCGGTTCTTCCTGACGATAATTTCATCAGGTTCTTAACATCATCGCTGGCTTCGCTGGCCTTAATGGCTTTTTCAGCAACCATTTTGTCAAACTCCGTGGTATTCACATAACCGCTGACCACACCTACTTTGTACTTTCTAAGATCATCCAATGTCGACCAGCTAATAGGCTTGGAAGACGACTCAGCAAACCCGAGCGGACCAGAGCCCATTGGATCGGACAATACGAAGTCCTGCTTTAGCTCTTCTGAATAGTATTCCGGGAAATAACCATCAAATTTGCCTTCTTTCGCCAAGTGGACAGCACGTTTCCAAGGATAAAATTCCACCACCAGCTGATGCCCCATCGCTTCAAACGCAGCTTTAGCAACAGCAACACTGGCCCCCTGCTCTTTCATAGACGCACTCGTATAAGGCGGCCATTCTAGCGACGTCAGTTTGATCGTATCGGCTTTGATGCCAGTAGACAGGACTAAAACGAGTAGAGAAGCAAAGATGCTTAGGACTCTCATAGTTTTCTTCCTCCATAAAGACACATTAATTCGTGTGGTTATTATTCAAACCACTCTTAAAGGCTAGCAAAGCTCTGAGAATTGTCATGACCGCCTTAGCACTTTAGTTTTACTGTCATTACATCTTATTTCTGACTTGAAATAGAGGACTGCCCAACTTTTGCTATAGTTCTTAGGATCGATTACTTGAGGCGTTTGCCTGTTGCTCCTGTCAGACAGCCCACATTTGTAGGCATTTTGGCTAGGATTAGAGGATATATCGCACAATTAACTTAAAGTTATTCTGCTAACAGTCGATTATTCAAGACACAGGATTTTGGAAAGTGCCCTTGCTTGGTTCGGGGCTTTCAAAACCAAGAATTAACCTGTAACAAAGTTGCACCCGAGGTCATCTGTGAAAAATTCGATCAGTTTAC
>JBFHTA010000229.1:0-6578 GCA_041590855.1 Pseudomonadales bacterium | reverse complement strand
TATCAAAAAAGTATCGATGCGCTAAAACTGTTGAATCAGCACGGCTACGGTCAGGGCAAAGATCATTTGCCATTGAGCTTGGTGTATAACCCGACGGGGCCGTTTTTGCCGCCGCCACAGCAAGCCTTGGAACAAGATTATAAGCGAGAGCTGTTTAATCGTTTCGAAATCGACTTTGATAACTTATACACCATTACCAATATGCCAATCAGCCGCTTTGGGGCTGTGTTGTTGGCCAAGGATCAATTCGTCGATTATATGACCTTGCTGCGGGATAACTTCTCACAAGCCAATCTCGATAACTTAATGTGTAAGTCCTTGGTCAGTGTGGATTGGCAAGGGTATTTATACGATTGCGATTTCAATCAGATGTTGGAGATGCCTCTTGAGGCCATCGAATCCGAGCGTCCGCACTTGAGCGATTTGTTGGCGCAGTCCATCAGTGGTGCGCCAATTAAAGTGGCGGATCATTGCTATGGCTGTACGGCAGGTCAGGGCAGCAGTTGCGGTGGTGCACTCGAAGACGATGGGTGATCCGGCTTCTGACACACTGAAGAAAGCCATCAGTGTCGTTATTCCTGTTTATCAAGATGCAGAGGCGTTGGCGTTATTGTTAAATGACCTGACGCCTTTGGCATCTGTGATCAAAGAAATCATCGTAGTGGATGGTTGTAACGATGCAGCTATTCAATCGCTGGTGGCGTCTTATTCCCAAGTCAGCGTGTACTCGTGTGCCCCTCAGCGGGCGCGACAGATGAATTTGGGGGCGGAATACGCCAAGGGGCGAGTACTATGGTTCTTGCATGCTGATACCCGTATTCAGCAAGAAGTCATTTGTGATATTTCCTATTTTGTGTCTCAGTCGTCTTTGGTTTGGGGACGTTTTGATGTTCAGTTGGAGCCCTCGGTCAAATCGCTGAATTTAGTGGCATTTATGATGAACTGGCGTAGCCGTTTGACGGGTATTTGTACCGGAGATCAAGGACTTTTGGTTCAGACTGATGTCTTTCGTAAGGTGGGCGGATTTCCGGAACAGCCGCTGATGGAAGACATCGAACTGAGTAAACGACTCAAGTGCTTGTCCCGGCCGTTTATTCCTAAGCATCGGATTGTCACTTCCAGCAGAAAATGGTTGCACGAAGGGATTTTTAGAACCATACGAACCATGTGGTATCTCAGATTTATCTATTGGCTGGGGGCATCGCCTCAGCGAATTCATCAAATATATTACGGACAAACCAAGCGCTAATTATGTTCTCTCTCCCGTCTGATAGTCCGGCACCTTATGCCGTGTTGATATTCTCGAAAGCGCCGGTATCCGGTGAAGTGAAAACCCGCTTAGCCAAGGACATAGGCTCAGAAGCGGCCTTGAATGTGTATAAGGCAATGTTGAAGACGATTTGCCAGAAGTTATCGTGCTCATCTACAAACGAGATTGTTTGGGATTGCTATTTAAGTGCTTCCAAGGATTTGGATCACCCTTTTTTTTCTGAACTGATCTCAGATTATGGCTTGAATACGCATTTACAGTCCGGGGGCGATTTGGGAAATAAGATGCAAACCGCCATGTCCGATCTGCTAAATCATTATGAAAAGGTGGTGATTGTTGGCGGAGATGCCATTTCCATTTCGGCCGAGATGATTGAGGCGGTCTTTCAGGCACTGGATCACTCCGATGTGTCACTTGTTCCTGCACAAGACGGTGGTTACATTGCCATTGCTGTGAAGAAAACACATCCTGAGATGTTCCAAAACATTGAGTGGGGGACGGAGCAAGTACTCACTCAGCAACTTGCCTGTTTCGACGCCATTGATTGGCACTGTTGGATGAGCGAGCACTTGTGGGATTTGGATGAGTTAGAGGATCTTCAGCGGGTCAAAGCCACGCCGGAGTTATACACTGCCATGTTAGCGGCGGGGTTGAATCCAGCGCTATAAACCGGGCTATTCAAAAATGGACTATTCAAAGCGCTGTTTGCGCTCGTCACGTTGAAGCTCGTTTACAAAGCGTTCCATGGTTCTGTGGCCCAATCCGAACAACTCTTTCAGTTCGATGCCCAGTGTGTAGTTATCTTCTTCTTCGTTGTAACTCACAAATCTAAGTTCGGCCTGACCTTCTACCTGAATGTTCTTTGATATCTTGAGCAGAAAGACGGGGATGGTTTCACCTTGGTGAAATGCCGGTTCCGGCATTTGTTTTAATGACACCCGGCAGCCTGTTGCGGATACATCCAGAACTTTGACGTGACTGGTGGATTGGTGTTCTTCACCACGAAGCTCGGCATAGACTTCGCTGTCGTCGGGTAATTCCACACGAAAGGCGTGACGGCGTTGAAGGTAAAGCACTTCATCAGGAAAGGTCAGTTTGTAAAAGGTGCCTTCTTCCGATTTGCCCGCCCCGACAATATTGGCACCCTTGATGATGATTTCGACGCCATTCAGTTTGGTGACAATATCGAAGCTTTCTCTTGATGCGGCCAGTTTGTGGCCACTGGGTGGTTTGAGCTCGTCTATGAAGAAGCAGCGGTTTTTGATGTCCGCTTTAATCACTTGAGTGAGGTATTCTTGATCGTGCGAGTGAAACGACAACGTCGTAGGGTAGCGGTTGTCCTGTATGGTTCGGAGTACCGAATAATGCTCTTCAGGTGTTTTTAGAATTCTATAGGTCATCCAGTACTACCCAATTACTGCTTATGCTCAATATTTTTTATTCTAAAGGAATAAATTAATGAGCTATTGGTAAAAGGTCAAATGCGGTGGTCACATTCTTTCGATAAATATCGAAGTGACCTGCATTATCAGGCCTCACCAATCAAGTTCCCTGAAATCACAGCAGCGGTACTGCCGAGCGGGTTGTATAGGTTCGGTTTTTCCGACTTTCCTTGCACTATATTGAGAATGTGTTGCATGGACTGACGAATCCGGGAAGCCACCTTACTGTTCACCTCGTTGGATTGCTGACAGGCCTGAAGTTCGGCCTTCAGCTCTTTCCAACGGGTGTTGAGGTCATTTCGCGGCGATCCCTCAAACAGTTGGTAGATTCCCGTTTCGTCATTGGCATACCCCAAAGAGGCCAGTATTTCCGTTCTTTGGTTAGCTCGCATAGCAAGTACTTCTGAGAGCTCTGCCTTTTTTTGACTGACGTGTTGAATGGTTTCAATGTCCCGGTTCTCGAGCGCGGTTCGCTCGTCGGTCAGCAGCGTTTTCATTTCAGACAAGGTGATGAGGTCATCATCTATGCCGTGAATGATCTGATCGCGGGCTTGTTCTAGTTGTTCAGACATTGAAACTATCCTTTTATCGCTGGATGAGCTTGAGTGCTTCCGAATGCACGAGTCAGACTCGATTAGCCGAGAAGATCGTCAAACTCAATAAGGTTATTAGCCAACGCCTCGTCATCGATGACAAAGTTGCCTTCGGCGATTTCGGCTTTGATTCGCTCTACTTTTTCCACATCAAAATCCGGCTCCGCTTTGATGGATGCTTCCAGATCTTTCAGTGCTTTACTTTCAGAGCTGATGAAAACGGTTTCACCGCTCTGTGGTTGACTTGTTTCTGTAGAAACCTTGCCTTTACCTGACGCCGAACCGTCAGCTTGCTTAGCCTTATGGCTACTGCTATTGATGTTGAGGTTGTTGATTTCCATAATATTCTCCAGCCTTTCCGCGAAATTAAATTACCTTCACTCGGTTATATCGGCAGCTCTTTAGGTAACTTTAGTGTTTAAGTCAATTTTTTCTATGGTTTTTACGCAAAAAAAGCGGTCAGTATAACATGACAACAACCGTGTCCTTATCCTTCACTTTGGCAATGATTTCCCGTTCGGATTTAATGTTCTTAACACGAATATTTTCACCCAACCGGCCATGACTTAGGGCTTCACCTGCGGTGCTGATGGTCATGCCCTTGCCGACCGCCTGGATGATGACGCCGTCTCCCCGTTTTACCAGAAGCGGTTGGTCAAATTGTTGTGCTTTCAATACCTGCCCCTGGCGAATGGGGCGCTTGGCGGATAGGCCCAGAATGTCTTTAGGATCAATCACGCTGTTGCCGGTAATTTTTGTGCGATCGAGGCGTGTGACTTGGAAGTGCTCTTCCGTAATGATCTCGTCTTTGGCAATGGGAAGGGCCGCTGTCAGTACTTCGCCATAGGCTTTTACTGTAACACTGGTGTAGAAGCCCCAGTTCGGTTGGTTGCATACGACCTTGACGGTATTTCGGCCATAGAATCCCGATTTGGCCCCTTCTTTAAACAAGGTTAACGGTTGTCTGCAGGCCGGCAGTTTGAGGCGTTGGCTGATTCTTTGAGGATGTATTTCCAGTTCGCTGCTGTCCAACCCTGCTTGGGTCATTTCTTCAATAATAAATTCTTTGACCAGTTCAGGAATACGTGAGGTATCTTGCGTCTGGAAGGATGTCATTCCGGCGGCTAACGCGCTTTGAACCAATGAAATCCAGAACATCGCCAAGGATACACACGTAATTCGCTTTGCCTTTCTCAAGAATCGGCTAGACTTTATTACAGGTAGCTTGTGTCGCATTGTTGGATAGAGTGTCATGTTTTTGCCGCTTTGTTCATGGTAGCGGATAACAAGCAAGGCCTATGCCATGGTTGAATGGTGGATGGGGCTGAGATCAAGGGGTCGAAGCCCCCGCATCACTTGACCTAGCGAGTACCAAAGAAGGGTTTTGTTCTATCTTTTGTACTTTAAACTTCAAGAATCGAGCAGGACGGCCGATAGCGATGGTTGAACAGAGACGTTCCGATTCAGCGCTTTTGAGTTATGCTTACTAAAGTTAAGCCGTACGGTTCTTATTGGGAGAATTAAATTAATGGCCGGTGTATTAGATACAGTCAATTCCCGAACGCAGATGGTCGGTCAAAACCGACTGGAATTGCTGTTATTCAAATTGGGATCATCCCAGGTGTATGGCATTAATGTCTTTAAGGTTAAGGAAGTACTTCAGTGCCCGAAGTTAACCATGATGCCTAAGTTAAATCCTGTGGTTCGCGGAGTAGCTCACATACGTGGGGGCACTATTCCCATTCTGGATTTAAGTATGGCGACGGGCGCAGCTCCCTTACCTAATGTTGAAAACAGCTTCGTTATTATTTCGGAATACAATAGAACGGTTCAAGGGTTTCTGGTGAGTTCAGTTGAGCGAATCGTGAACACCAACTGGGAGTCCATTCATCCGCCCCCATCAGGCACCGGTAAAGAGAGTTATTTGACGGCGGTGACTGAACTGGAAGGCAAATTGGTTGAGATCATCGATGTTGAGAAAGTCATCGCAGAGGTTGTTCCTTCCGGGGATGCCATCAGTGAGGATATCCTTGAAGAAATTCCTCAAGAGGAAGATGAAGGTCTTGGTCATATCCTGATTGTCGATGATTCGTCTGTGGCGCGTAAACAGGTTCAGAAATGTATGGAATCTGTGGGGCTTGAAACCACCTTGTTCAAGAATGGCGCTGAGGCCTTGAATCATCTCAGGGCATTGGTTGAACAGGGTGTGAATCCTGCGGACAAATACATCATGATGATTTCGGACATTGAAATGCCAGAGATGGACGGCTATACCTTAACCTCGGCTGTGAAAGCCGATCCGAGCATGAGCGAGTTGCATATTATGCTGCATACTTCTCTGAGCGGTGTCTTCAACCATGCTATGGTTGAGAAGGTAGGCGCGGATGATTTCATGGCAAAATTCAGTCCGGACAGTCTGGCCTCTAAAGCCGTAAATGTGCTTAAGGGCGATTATAATCCTGTATACAAAGGGGGAGAGTAGACCTCTCCCTTTTTTCTTTCTGCTCGAGGTAATGGATGTCAATATCTGGCTCAATACGTTTTGAAAAGAACGACTTTGATCAGTTCAGGCAGTTTTTAGAAAATGAGTCTGGCATCGTTTTAGGTGACAACAAACAATATCTGGTCGCCAGCCGATTAAGAAAAATCATGCAAGAAGCTGAGCTTCATGATTTAAAAGATCTGTTATCCAAGGTGAAATTCAATGGCCGGTTGAAAGAGCGAGTCATTGACGCCATGACGACCAATGAAACCCTGTGGTTTCGGGATAAGCACCCTTATCGTATTTTGAAAGAAATTCTCTTTCCCGAGTTTATCTCTCAAAAGAAGAGTAGCATTCGTATCTGGTCGGCAGCGTGCTCATCCGGTCAGGAACCTTATTCCATGAGCATGATGGTGGAAGAATACAATCGTGCTAACCCTAGTAAGCGCATAACCCAAGCCCAGATTCTGGCAACGGACCTCTCCTCGGAAATATTGGCGCAGGCCAAACAGGGCAGTTATGAAAAGCTGGCTCTGGCCCGTGGTTTGGATGCTGATCTGCAACGTCGGTATTTTACAGAAAACCAGGATGGCTCCTGGTCTGTTAACCGTGAGATCAAGGCGCGTGTTGAGTTTAAATCCCAAAATCTATTGGGTTCTTTCGCGAGTCTGGGTAAATTCGACATTATCTTCTGTAGAAACGTACTTATTTACTTCTCAGCCGAACAAAAGCAAGACATTCTGACTCGGCTTTCCCGTCAATTGAATCCTAACGGTTATCTTGTTATTGGG
>JBFHTA010000228.1:0-6627 GCA_041590855.1 Pseudomonadales bacterium | reverse complement strand
GAATCCAGACACTCAATTGTGTTTGATCAGGCAGAGAACAGAATGCATACCATCAAAGCGGTTATGGTCGCTACCTTAGGAGAGTAAACACCGATGAGTAACTGGTTAACGATTTATCAGGTTGACGCCTTTACGTCAGAAGTGTTCAAAGGAAATCCGGCGGCTGTTGTTCCGCTTACCCAGTGGTTGAGCGATGATGTGCTTCAGAATATTGCGGCAGAAAACAACCTGTCAGAGACAGCATTTTTTGCGTTGGATGAAAATGGCGATCTCTTGTTGCGCTGGTTTACTCCAGCCAGTGAGGTAGAACTATGTGGCCACGCAACCTTGGCAACGGCGCACGTTCTTTTCGAAGAGATGGGGTTTGCTGACGATGAAATTACCTTCCAAACCCGATTTAAAGGGCCGTTGAAGGTAAGCCGTGACGATGCTGGCTATCGAATGGAATTTCCAAATCTGAAACCGCAACCGATGGGCGAGGTCCCAGAGCTGGTCAAAGCAGGCTTAGGTGTGGATGTTTCTGATATTCTTGCCTCAGATGATTATCTGGTGGTGTTGCCTACTGAGGCCGACGTTTTGGCAATCGAACCTGATTTCCCGACACTGGCCAAGTTGGACCGTCGTGGTGTCATTGTTACTGCACCAGGTAATGAGGTGGATTTCGTTTCTCGCTATTTTGTACCGTCACTCGGCATTGATGAAGATCCGGTGACAGGATCGGCGCATTGTATTTCAGCGCCTTATTGGGCGGAAAAACTGGGCAAGCAAACTTTGGTTGCTCAACAGGTTTCCCAAAGAAAGGGCGACTTGATCTGCGAAGTGAATGATGAAACTGTCACGCTTAAAGGGAATGCCGTACTTTATATGAAAGGCTCCATTCTCGTTAATTAAACGGGGTGTGAATTTCTCTGTGTTTTTCTGGATGATCAGAAACGGGTGTCTATTTTCTGATCATCTATTAATATCTTCTTATGTCCAACCCGCCTTTTAATGAGTTTTTTGTTAACTCTGTCTAATAAAATAGACAAAGATTCTTGATTTAAGGATCAAGTTTTATTTTAATCTGGGACTTCTCCATACTTGTATCCTTGTTTTGGCAAGTTAGTATATGGTGATTTGCTTAGTGTTCGTATGGATGTATGAACTCTATAAATGGAATCCGATTCATAAACGCGCGTTTACTTTTTGAAACAAAGATTTTTCTCCCATTTTGCGAGATTTTATCTAGAGTTAAAAAGGTTTGAATCAAAATTAGAAACTCTATGTAACAGTTCTGAGTACATAGATTAAATTAGTAAGAGGAATTACTATGAAAAAATCTTTATTAGCAGCAGGTCTATTGGCAGCGTCTTTCCAAGCTTCAGCAGTTGTACCTGGTGGTGATAGCTGTGGTTGGGGTAACATGTTGTTCGAAGGTCAGTCTGGCCTACCTATGCACGTTGTAGCTTCTACCACTAACGGTACTTCAGGTAATGCTTCATTCGGTATGACTTCTGGTACTAACGGCTGTTCTGCTGACGGTACTTTGACATACGGTGGTACGCCGCTAATCGACCTTGGTGCCATCATGGATGAGTTCTCAGAAGACGTAGCACGTGGTCACGGTGATGCACTACGTACTGTTGCAGTAGCTTTGAACATCGAAGCTCAAGATCGCGCTACTTTCGATGCTGTTATGCACGAAAACTTCGCTGTTATCTTCCCAAGCGAAGACGTAACGGCTGAAGAAGCAATGTCTGCTGTTCTTGACGTTATGAAAGCTGACGAGCGTCTAAGCAAATACGCTGCTTAATTCGTAATAATAAAGAATGCCTAAGCTTAGGCATTCTTTATTTTGTTATATCCCTTCTGTATATTCTCTTCTCCCTCCTAAATTAAGTCATTAGTTTCATAGCATGCACCAAATTAAATTCCTGTGTCTGGGTGTTTTACTTAGTACGGGCCTGTGGGCTCAATCAACACAAGCCGATCAAACTCAATATATTCAACAGCTAAAGCAGCAAGCGCTGGATAAGAAATTAGCCAACGAGAAAACCTGGCAGGCATTGCTTCATTATCATGATGATCGCTGGTCTGCTTCCGGCTATAGCAGCTATGTGGATGATCCTGATTATTTCTATGCGCCTGATGGGGATGAAAACGGTGAAAGTGAGCTGCTTGCAACCATTGATCAATTGTTTGCTCCGGCTTCAGAGGGCAGTAATCATGCGCAATGTCGTTTTATTTATCGCTATAACTGGTTAAAAGAAGCGCTTTCAATTGATCAGTCGACGTTGCCACCAGTGGCATGTGATGATTATCAACAATGGCGCGCGCAAGTGAATGCGCATTCGGTGTCTCTGGTGTTTCCTGCCAGTACTTTAAACAGCCCATCGTCCATGTTTGGCCATACTTTGCTGCGTTTTGATCCAAAAGATATTCAAGAAGGGTCAGACTGGTTGTCTTATGCACTGAATTTTGGTGCGAATGTGGACAGCAGTGATAACTCCATCTTCTTTGCATACCGAGGATTAGCGGGCGGCTATCCGGGTGTGTACAACATGATGCGCTATTTTGAAAAGATCAAAGAATACAACCGCATGGAAAATCGGGACATGTGGGAATACCAGCTGAACTTAACACCAGAAGAAGTGGATTTGGTACTGCAGCATGTCTGGGAATTGAAAGATGTTAATTTTGATTATTTCTTCCTGGACGAAAACTGTTCTTTCCGGTTGCTTGAATTACTGGAATTGGTTCGACCTGAAGCCAATTTAACCGGCCAGTTTAATTACGCGGTTATTCCGACCAATACGGTACGCGTGGTGATCGACGAAGGCCTGGTCGAAGATGTACGTTTCCGGCCTTCAGAAGTGAGTGTTTTACGAACCCGAATCAATGCATTGTCCAGCGATAGCCAGGCATTGGCAAGGGCGTTGTCTGACGATATTTCGGTTATGGATCGGCCGGAGTTTCAGGCGTTGGCGGACGAAGAAAAGGCCGAGGTGGTTCAGTTAGCTTACAGCTTCCTTCGTTATGAGCAACGTAAAATTCAGCGTACTAAAGATATGGCAAAACGCAGTCATCAACTGTTGTTGGCGCTCAATAAATTACCGACCCAAGAGTTAGAGGTGCCAGAACCTGCCTCGCCGGAAACGGGCCATGAAACCGCCATGATTTCCTATGGGATAGGGGAGCGAAACGACGATTTCTATCAGCAGTTGAATTTTCGGGTGAATTATCACGACCTTTTGGATAATGAACAGGGGTATTTGCGTGGCGCCCAGATCATGTTTTCCAATGCAGAGCTAAGGTATTACCAGGACGCAGGATGGAAGGTTAATAAGTTTGAGTTGCTGGATATTAATTCTATCTCCAAACGTAATCGTTTCCTTACGCCACTTTCATGGCGCGTGAATATGGGGTACGAGCGAGTGTTCAGTGATTATGATGATACCGGTGTGCTACAGATTAACGGTGGTGCGGGTCATACTTATGAAGTTACGGAAGATATCGCAGCGTATGGTTTGTTAACCGCACGTATGGAGCACAACAAGGATTTCGAATACTTTGCAGAACCCGCGTTCGGGGCGGCTCTTGGTGTATTGAATAATATGGAGATTGGCGCTCAAAAATGGGATCTGGAAGGTTATAAGTTCTTAAATGGAGAGTACCGCGCTAAAGCCTCTTTCCATCAGAACATTAATTTATCCGTGAACCATGCGCTGCGTTTTTCATTAGGCTATGAATGGCATCAACAGGATTCCTTTGTGGAAGGTACAGCAAGTTATCGCTATTACTTTTAAATGGATTCCAGCAGTTTGAATTAAGGTAGCGGATACTTAGTGCATAGATGAGCGTGATGGAAATGTGCTTTTGATTGAAAGGAATGAGGTCATGGATTCTAAATTCTCAGTATTAAAAACGGCGAGCGTTTTGTGCTTATTGCTGACGCTGGCAGGGTGCCGTTCTTTAACGACCTTATACTTTCATCCCAGTAATCAGTATGTACACAATCCCAATGATCATGGTGTTTCTTACGAAACTATTGAGTTAACTACCGAAGATGGTGAAACCCTGGTGAATTGGTTGTTTCATGCAGAGGGAGAAACCAAAGGCCGGGTGGTGTTTTTCCACGGTAATGCAGAAAACATCAGTACACACTTTGCAAGTGTCTATTGGTTGCCTAAGGCCGGGTACGAAGTCTTTTTGTTAGATTATCGTGGGTTTGGCAAATCCACTGGTGTTCCGGCGTTGCCGAACGTGCTAACGGATCTTCAATTGTCGTATGAGTGGGTGCAGGCGCGCTCGGAAGAAGATAAAAAGCCCGTCTTCGTCTTAGGTCAAAGCATTGGCGCGGCATTGACCGTAATGGCAATGGCAGATGTTAAGCAACAGCCTGATTGTTTGGTGTTGGATGCAGGATTCGATTCGTTCAAAGACATGGCAAGAATCAGCTTTCAACGTTCCTGGTTGTTTTGGTCGTTTGCCTATCCGGCCAGTTGGTTGCTACCGTCCGAGTTTGAGCCAGGCGATTATGCGCCCCGATTGAATTCTACCGTACTGCAATTCCATTCTCCGACCGATCAGGTCATTCCTTATCAGCAAGGCCAGGTGCTGCATAATAAATTTAAAGATGCCAAGTGGGCTGAGAGTTCCGGGCCACACATCGCGACCTTTCATAATAAAGTACACCGGGCCCAGTTATTAGAATTCTTTGAGCAATGCCGTTCCCGCAAATCCTGATTAGGCTCTAATATAAAAAGAGCAGATGAAGGAGCAGGGCTATGGTTGGGCAAATCAAGAATACGGGCCTCATGCTTTTGGTTTGGGTGTGTTACTCGGGTATAGGGTATTCGAGTATGGGATACTCGGGCTTGGCTTACAGCCTGGTATTCGAAGCGCATTCATTTGGGGAAACCGAAGCTCTGGCTCGGGAGCAAGTCTTATCGAGTCTGGCGAGCAGTCTTTACGTCAATATCGAGAGTGAATCCCTCAGTGTGGCAGACTCCAAAACCGGTCTGCATTCGACGACCAAAACCAAGGTGTCCACGCATTTACCGGTACTAGGTGCCTCTGTTAGTTGTGAATCTTCCGGAGACGAGTATCTTTGTCATGGTGTTTTGAATGCGGAGCAGTCTGCACCGCTTTATCAAAACAAGTTGTCAGCATTGGCGAAAGCTATTGAAGATATGCATTCTAACCTGAGTAAGCTAGGTCAGGCTCAGCAAGAAAAAGCTCTGATGAAGCTAGTTAATCAGGTAGATGAGTGGCATAGATTACGAAATGTCGCTGCGCTATTGGGTAATCCAACCGAATTGTCGCTTTCAATCCAGAAAGAGGCGTTGATGGATCGTCTGTCGAAGAGCTTGTCGCTATCCCAGTCGCTCGCTCATGCAGCAACACGCTTGACGGATGGCATTACCTTTAAAGGTGTTTATATCCAACCGGCTACATTGACTGATTCAAGAGAAGTCACTGAGTTTGCGCACGCTCTGAAGGTTGTTATGGATTCCGTGCTTAAAACGCAGATTGCGTCTCCCGAGCTAGCTCAGTATTTTTTACAGGGTGAGTACTCTCTGCACGGTCAAGGGATGAGCATAAACTATCAACTGACGGATCGCTGGGGAAGTGTGTTGTCGGCTAACCTTGCTCACCTGTCACCATCCGCGTATGCGCATCTTACAGTGAAACCAAAAGCCATCGACTTTGATCAGTTGCTGCACTCGGGATATGCCGTATCGTCCGAATTTAATGTGCAACTTCGCACCAACCGGGGTATGCGTGATTTGGCCTTTTCAGAAGGCGAAACGGTGGAGCTCTATGTAAAGCTAAATCAACCGGGATACTTTTATCTGATCGGTCACACCAAAAGTGATAAGCAAGAAAAAAGCTACCTTCTGGATTTAACCGATGCTCCGGGCAACCGAAAATTTGTGCAATACGTGAATGCGGACGATGCTAATCGTTGGATAGCGTTAGGCGCCTTTGAAATTGAACCCCCGTTTGGTGTTGAAAGCCTTCAGGTGATTGCCATGCAGCGTGACCCTTTGGACCTGGTTCCGGGAAATCGCTACGACGGGGTGTATTACACCATTTCGGATAATATCTCGGATGGCGTTGCCAAAACTCGGGGATTGGTGAAGAAAAAGGCTCAGATCAGCTCGAAGCCGGTTGAAGCGGTGTTAATGTTCACCACCTTGCCAAATCCAGCGATTGACTGAATTGTTTAGTTTGGGTGAAGTTCCTTGATATCTAATGTACAAGGGGATTAAACACGTATCGCTAAGAAACGAAAAAGGGGATGTGTGATCATCCCCTTTTTGCTATTCGGTGGTACGTGCTTGGTTACACCAGGTGGCCCCACATATCGTACTCGTCAGCTTCTTCGATTTTGACGGTGACGATTTCGCCCGGTTTCAGGTGGACTTGGTTATCCAGGAATACCTGACCGTCAATTTCAGGAGCGTCTCCGAATGAACGGCAAACGGCGCCTTCTTCCACAACTTCATCGACAATGACATCCATGATGGTGCCGACTTTAGCCTGAAGCTTGGCTGCACTGATGCGCTGTTGAACTTCCATGAAGCGTTCCCATCGTTCTTGCTTCACGTCTTCGTCTACCTGATCGGGCAATTCGTTGGCGGT
>JBFHTA010000227.1:0-6655 GCA_041590855.1 Pseudomonadales bacterium | reverse complement strand
GCATGGCGATAGTTCGCGTATGCCATGTGGTGTTGACTGAACTGGTAAACCGCACCCAATTTAGGGCTGAGTTCGTCAAAGTCAACTGATTGGGAATCCGGGCGACGGTGACGAGTATCCACCGCCTGATCTTTCAGGTTGTCGTCATAATCCACATCAAAGTAGTCGTAGCGCAAGCCTGCGGTTAAACGCACTTGCTTATGCACCTGAAATTCAGTGTGAACATACGGCGATACGGATAACTGATCGGCGTCGTAGTCGTAATGCAACAGACCGGTCTTTTGGTAGTCCGTGTAGATGTCATCTTCCAAAGTGACTGTGATTTTTTCTTCTTTATAAGACGACGGCGTATAGTCGAGATCCATCCCGAAAATAGCGGTTGCCTTACCTTGCCAGAAGTTCTGGCGGAACTTGGACATCACACCGAAAGATTGGAACTCCGTCTCGCGGATGTTCGGATCATAAGTCACCATCCAGCTCGGCATCATTTTGGTGCTGTTGTTTCGGTAGAAGGGAATCACCGACACCAAGGCATCTTCGTTCACGGAATAGTTAAACTCGTTGGACAATCGGAAGGCATTTACCTTGCGATAACCAATGTCATCGTGAAACCGGTTTTTCTTCGGATTGTTTTTGTAATCCTCTTCTTCCAGAGAAGACACACCGCTCTGATCCACATAGGTGTAGGACAACACCGTTTTGCTCTTCAACTGATCCGTCATCTGGCTATCAACGCGAACGGTTGAAGAATAACGGGAGTAGTCCGCTTCCTGGCGATAACCGGAGTTATCTGTGGCATTAAAATCGACTCTGAACCCGGTATCGTCGGTCAGTGCATTACCACCGGATAACAAAGTACGCTTCCAACCATAAGAACCCAGCTCCACCATACCGGAGGCCTCAGCCTCATCGGGGCTGGTTTTGGTCATGGAATTAATAATGCCACCAATGGCTTCACTGCCATATAAGGACGAACCCGGCCCTTTGGTCACTTCAATACGCTCGCTTTGCGGAATGTTTACTTCATACAATCCGTTGTGGTTAAAGAAACCGGTCGGACGGGTCGGGATACCGTCTTCTAAAAACAGGTATACCCCTTTGGTAGTAATCGGCTGGCGAATGGCAGTCATGTGCCCTTCTCCGCCCAGATTATTGATATGCACCCCGGCACTGCGGTTCAACAACTCAGCCGGGTGTGAGGGTGAAACACTTTGGTTTTCGTATTCATCAAAGCTACTCACCGATTCCGCTACCTGCATTTTGTCCTGCGCTTCCCGCGTTGCAGTGATGACGATCTTAGAGGATTGAACAACCTCTTCAGACGTTGCTTGATCCGTTTCTGGTGTTATCCCTTGGGCGAAAATCGGTGTAGCCATGGACACAGCCATGCCCAGACCGATTAAACGGTAGTTCTTCATCTCAAATCCTGGCTTGCTTATCAAATGTATAATTATTGGAATGACGCGCAGTCTAAAGAACCACCAGCCACTTGAGAATGCGACCAATTGTCGCACCTAAGAAAAATACCTGATTAAAATCAATAGGATAAAAAAGAAACCCCTCATAACCAAAGCGATTAGAGGGGCAAAAATATAAGCATCAAAATGAAATCCCAGTGTAAAACATTTGATGTCATTTGGGGATGTGACCAATTGTCGCACCCTTTCTGTGAAAGCCGAGATGCCGCCTTCTTGAATTGTGCTTAAATCAAAGTAACGGTAGGATTCTCCGGTCTGAAAATAATCATAAAGAACACGACTCCTTAATGGACTAAGAAAGCTGGATAATAAGAAAGCCGAATAAGAGCTCAGACCAAAGAGCCGGATCAAAGCGCTTATTTAACGAGTCAGGATGGAACCCGAAATACAATGGACTTAGATTCTTCGTTTGCTCACCCGCCTAAGCGCCACCTCTGGCAGGTTACAAAACTCACACTGCTGGGATTAGCCTGCCTGATCGCGATTGTTTTGATCAATACCTACAGGTTTACTGCGACAGAAATACCCGCATCAATAAACGCCAGGAACAAGGCCCCGGACAATACGGCTTTAACCCAGTTTACCGAAGCAGAAGCTGATGCAATGCTTCATCGGCTCTCAACCGCCATTCAATTTCCTACGATTTCAATACGGGATCAGGCCGATGCCAACTTCGATGCCTTCGAAGGTTTTACCCACTTCCTTGAGCAGAGCTATCCTCGCGTTTTTGAAACCTTGTCAGTGACCCGGTTTAACCACCACGGTTTGCTACTGCATTGGCAAGGCCAAGATCACGCACGTAAGCCCATTTTATTCCTGGCACATAGTGATGTAGTGCCGGTGCCTGATAACCAAAAATCATTGTGGACTCACCCGCCCTTCAGCGGTGCAATCGTAGATGGTTTCATCCATGGGCGCGGAGCATTAGATGACAAAGCCAGTTTGCTGGGCTTATTAGAAGCCGTCGACACCCATTTAAAACAAGGAACCACACCCACCCGTAGTATATATCTGGCCTTTGGACACGATGAAGAAGTGGGCGGCCAGAATGGTGCTGTCGCAATTGCCCGTCATCTGGAAGCCCAAGGCATTTCCTTTGAATTTGTGCTCGACGAAGGCAGTTATATAACCCGGGGGCTAGTGCCGAACATCCGGGAACGTGTCGCCCTGATTGGGCCCGGCGAAAAAGGATATCTCAGTCTGAAATTGACCGCCAAAGGCGACGCCGGACACTCTTCCAAACCACCGAAGATGACCACGGCTGGCCGACTGGCAACGGCCGTCGCCAAGATTCAAAGCACCCCGTTTCCGGTCGACCTCAGCTATGCCGCTGAGTTTGTACGAGGTTTGGGTAAAGACGCCCCTTTTGCGCAACGCCTGTTAATGGCAAACACCTGGCTGTTTGAGCCTCTTGCTGACTGGATTATCCCACCTGTTCCGGAACTTCGGGCCACCATGAGAACCACAGTCGCGCCCACTATGTTGGCAGGCAGCCATGTTGATAATGTTCTGCCCAATGAATCCTTTGCCGTGGTGAACTATCGAATCCTGCCCGGAGACTCAATTCAGCAAGTCATCGAACGTACCAAAAAGATTATTGATGACCCTCAGGTTGACGTGGAAATCTACGGCCAGGCCAGCGAACCCTCCAGGATTTCTCCGACCAGTGCCTCTGGCTACCAACTGATACGTCAGAGCATTGTGGATGTACTGGCGGATGAAGCCGTCAGGATTGCCCCTATGATTGTTATAGGAGCCACAGACGCAAGGCACTACGAACATCTGACAGAGCAAAGTTACCGATTTTCAGGCCTTACTTTAACGCCAGAAACCGTTTCTGGCTTTCATGGTGTGAATGAAAAAATTGCCATCAATAGCTATCTGGAATCTGTCCGAATTTACCACCGAATACTGGATCTCGCATTGCAGGAGTAAACACTAATCCTGCTTTTCATCCATATCTGGCTGGTATTCCATCTATTTCTGACTGGTTTTGTGCCAATAAAAGCAGCTATGCTTAGAACTTGGAATAATTGAGACATTTATCAATTCAGCTTCTCCAGGGACGTACTCATGACACCGCACATTTCAGAAAGTGAACGACTTATACGTCGCATCTATCAGATCACTAACGAGTACGATAAAGGCCTGGAATTCCAAATCATAGAATTGCTTAAACTTGGGCTGGAACGCTTTAACCTCGACATCGCCATTCTTTCAAACATCGAAGACGGCAATTACACCGTGGTCCATTGCGTGACCCCCGAAGGCGTGGAATTAAACCCTGGCGATGAATTTGAGCTGGGCATCACCTATTGCAATATCACCTGTACCGCCAAAGCCCCTGTTGCCATAGAACACATGGGTGAGCACGACAAATACTCCAGTCACCCGGCCTATGCTGCCTTCCAACTGGAGTCGTACATTGGTGTCCCGATCAGAGTAAATAACCGTTTATATGGCACGCTCAATTTTTCCAGCCCTACCCCCTACCCGCGCAAGTTTGAAGAGGTTGATATCGATGCTCTCCAGCTCATGGCTCGTTGGATCGAGGTTGAACTGCATCGGGCGGAACAAGAACACAAACTGAAGCAAGCGAATCAGTACAAAACCGAGTTTCTCTCCAACATGAGCCATGAAATACGAACGCCAATGAACGGCATCATGGGCGCATTAAAGCTACTGACCGACACTAAGTTAACAGACAAACAAAGCCGCCTGGTTAGTCTGGCGCTTAGCAGCTCCCGTACGTTGGGGGCTCTTTTGAACGACATTCTCGACATTTCTAAAATTGAAGCTGGTAAGATCGAGCTGTCAGAAACCCCCTTTGAACTGGATGCCCTGGCCGAAGAGATTGTTGGCGCGCAACGCCTGAAACTGACCAGTGGCCAGGTGCAGTTGAATTACCGGTTCGACCAGGTCGATCAATACCACTTGTTGGGCGATGAACTCCGGCTCAAACAAATTTTAAACAACCTGATCAGCAACGCCATCAAGTTTACCAATCAAGGCACCGTTAGCCTTACGGTATCGCAACTCAGTACCGAACAGGTCAAAGATCGGAATGTCGGCTGTTTTCGTTTTGCAGTGACCGACACCGGAATTGGCTTAACCGAGGCCCAAGCGCATAAATTGTTTGAACGCTTTGCCCAAGCCGATAAAAGCACTACCCGAAAATACGGGGGCACTGGTCTTGGCTTGTCTATCTCCAAATCTCTGGTTGAGCTAATGGGTGGCAATATAGGTGTTCACAGTGAATACGGCAAAGGCGCGACCTTTTGGTTCACGCTGCCGTTAACCCTGTTAAGTGCCAAGCCCGATATTGTGAAATCAGCCAGTAAGAAATCAGACGGTCATCATTCAGACAGAAATCACTCAGAAAGAACGCACGCCCACAGTAGCCAACCCCAAAAGGCTACAAATCAGTCAAAACAATCGACTAGCCACACACTTACTCAGTCATCTACCCACATAGACCCTCAACTCAAAGGCCATGTGTTATTGGTGGAAGATAACGACATCAATCAGCAAATCGCAGAAGGTTTTTTGGAGCAATTGGGCCTGAGTTACGACGTAGCAACCAACGGACAGGAAGCGCTCGATATGATTCAGCGGTCGAGCTATAAACTGGTCTTAATGGATTGTCTGATGCCAATCATGGATGGTTATCAAGCCACCCATGAAATACGGAAACTTCCTTCGCCGTTAAATACACTTCCGGTACTTGCATTAACCGCGAACGCCTTATCCAGTGATATCAAAAAATGCTACCAGGCCGGTATGGACGACCACATCAGCAAACCGATTGATATGGCCGAATTGGAATCAAAACTGAAAGCCTGGCTTTAGCGTTTCACACATCCAACACACGCTGACGGGCTCGGATTAGACAAACTCGGCTTCGGTTAATGTCGATGCCGGATTTGAACGATTTGTAGACTTCCGATCCGAGGCCTGAACGTCTTCGAGTGGCAACGCTCTTGTCGAACGGCCAACCTTCGGCTGATACGTACCCGAGCTAATAGCACTCGGGCTATCTAACGAAGTAAATGAGAACAGATTATCGTTTCGTTGACCTTGGTATTGTCGAAGCAACTCTTCCAGGTTGCCCGCCAAGTCTGACAGACGATTCATTGCGCTGGACGCAAGACCCGCACCTTCGCTGGTTTCTTCCGCCACTTTACGAATCTGCCAGACATTTTTGCTGACCTCTTCCGCCACACAACTCTGTTCTTCGGCAGCCGAAGCAATCTGGTTATTCATATCTTTCATGTGCGAAACGGCTTCGGCAATACTGTTGAGCGCAGACAGCGCCTGATCCGCCTGGGAGACACTTTCGCTGACTCGAACACTACTCGCCTGCATAATGGCGACTGAATCCCGGGCACCACCGCACAGAGAATCAATCATGCTGGAAATTTCCTGCGTCGATTCGTGGGTACGGGTGGCCAATTCCCGAACTTCACTCGCAACCACCGCAAATCCTCGCCCTTGCTCACCGGCTCTGGCCGCTTCAATGGCCGCATTGAGCGCAAGCAAGTTGGTTTGTTCGGCAATGCCACGAATGACATCAACAACGGTTGAAATGTGCTCGGTAGATTTCTCTAACTGATTGATGGTTTCCGTCGCACGATTGACGTCCTCTGCTAACGTGTGAATGGTTTTCATGGTTTGGTTCACCACGTTGAGGCCGTCTTTGGTTTTCTGGTCTGTCTGGTGGGTCATCTCAGCCGCTTCTGTCGCATTACGTGCTACTTCAGCAACCGTCGCGGTCATTTCATCCATGGCGGTGGCTACAGAATCGGTTCTGGCCCGCTGATCAGCCACGCCCGATAGGGTTTGCTGTGAAACGGTAGACAACTCTTCCGATGTAAAACTCAATTGTTCACCGGCACTGGTCACCTGACAGATAAAGTCTCGCAAGGCCGTTTGCATGGTTTCCAGAGAATGAAGCAAGCGGCCAACCTCGTCATTATTGGTGTATTCAATGTGGTTATCCAGCTTGCCTTGGGCAATCCGTTCGGCGGTGTCCATGGCCTGCTGTATAGGAACAATCACCAAACGCTTGATGGCACCCCCCAATACAAACAGCAGTAATCCGGCAATCACAATGGCTCCGATCACAATCATGCTCACTTGTTGCAGGATCACCCCGGTAATATCACTGTTTGGATAAG
>JBFHTA010000226.1:0-6656 GCA_041590855.1 Pseudomonadales bacterium | reverse complement strand
TAGATAACGCATCCTGCTATGTTACTTGTGCCTGTTTTTGCTAAAAATATCGCGAGTGGAAGTTTATACGTGAAAGAACGTCACTAATGTTTAAAGCTGGTGTTATAACACGCTTTCAAAACACTCAAGTTGTGGTGGGCCGGCATATATATCTTTGCGGCTTCCGGCATTGGCGTGTGCTTTTCGGAAGGCTTCCGACTTTGTCCAGGCCTCAAAGGCTTCCTTCGATTCCCAGACTGCATGAGACGAGAAAAGGGTGAACTCATCGTTGCTTTGGCCTTGCAGTAAATGAAATTCCTTAAAGCCCGGTACTGTTTCAAGGTAAGAATCCCGACCTTTCCAAATCTCGATAAAGTCTTGCTCGCAGCCAGGTTTGATTTTGAAGCGGTTCATTGCGATAAACATAGTGACCTCTGGTTTTGAAGTTGCGTATTGGAGTTATAAAACTGTTCTTTAGTTAAGTTGGTTCTTGTAGATTTTTCCGTCTTTCATGATGAGGTCAAAGTTCTCATCCGGGTTGGCAACCAGGTTCAAATCTTCAAGTGGGTTTCCATCGACCAGAATGATATCGGCGTAGGCGCCTTCTTTAATGACGCCTAGCTCACCGTCCGGATAAGGCGATCTTGGGCCTGAGAGAGCAAGTAGCTCGCCAGCGGTTGAGGTTGCTTGACGCAAGGCTTCTACCGGGCTGAACCAACGGCTTAACTTGGCCAGCTGTTTGCCTTGTTTCTCCGCCAATTCAGGATCAAACAGGGTGTCGGTGCCAAAAACGGTTTTCACGCCGATCTTCTTGGCTAATTTATAGACGCGATCTGTTCCTTTGGTCACTTCGATGTATTTGAATCTGCTGAAAGAACCTTCAGGAAACGGGATGGCATCTTCATTACTCTGGGTTGTTGTTATCGTGATGGTTGTCATCATGGGCAGCTTTACCGTAGGCCGTTGTAACCTTAGATAGTTGTTACCATAGGCAGTTGTTACCATGGATAGTTACGCGCTGTGCTTAGTAGAGATAAGCATACCTTAAAGATTGTGGCGGATTGAAGCCCCGCGCACGAGCGTTTATTGGCAGATAGCAAGATGACTGAAGTGATCTAATTGATACGGGTCCAGAATGTCATGTTGACGCTGCGTTCATTCATCAGTTCGAGGTAATTTAACGCCACCGGATTGGAGAGCCACTGCTGGCAGTATTCTTCGGCTTTTTGCTGGGTTGTTGCTATGGCAACCTCGGCGTAAAGGCCGTCTTTACCACGCACAAGAAAGTGCATGATCAGATCGTCCTGTTGAGAAAGAAATTGAGATTCCACCTGCTTGGATAGTTCAACCAAGATGTCTTCTGACACTCCGTCTTTCAGTTTAAACGTTGCGAACTCCATACCGCCAAGTGAGTTGATGTTGTCTTTTGAAATCATTGTTATAGCCTCCAACTGTTTAATTTTGTTGAGGCTAAAGTATATGGGCTCTCTGCTGACAGCTAATGTCAGTAGTGATGGGGAAGTTTTGGCACAGCATTTTTTATGCTGGTAAAAATCAAAAAACGAGCAGACCATCGCTAACCTGCTCGTTTCGAGGTGATGTAACCTATCGGTGAGGGCGTCGCTTATCTAAGACGACCGGCATCGACATAGCAGTAGCCCATGCGAGAAATTGGTATGTGACTCATGAAGTAATCGTTGATCACAGGACCAAGTGCATCCTCAAGGGAGTCGTCGCTGTAGTGATAGTCCGTGTATCTGTCGGCCGCCTGACTGAATTTTAGCCGCTCACCTTCTTCACCGTATTCAAAGGCGACGGTGTTTTCTCTGGTGACTTCCTGACCGGCAAACTGTTGGTTTGTGATTGTTGAAATGCCGTTTTCATCGTAACTATAAGCTACTCTCTTGGTCACTATAAATGGGTCGGTAGGCTGCTCACGGTAACTGACTTCACACTCGGTCAAACGGCCTTGTTCGTCATAGGTAAATGGCGCCATGGATTGGTAGACAACCTGATCATCCGCGTCATATAAGGTGGCCTCTTTAAAAGTGATACGGCCATCATCGTTATAGGTTTCGGTGTAGACGGTAGTAAAGTCATCTTCAGAAATGGTTTGTGAGATGCTGTTGGTTTCATAGGTGTAAGTATGGGTGGAATTAGACGTAGGAACGTCGTCGTTGATGTCAAACCCGCTTTGGTATGTGTATTGAACTGCGCGTCCTGATTCATCGTAGCTTTGGTTTTTGATTGAGAGGGTGCGAACTACATTCCCTTCTTCGTCAACTTGATTATTCGTAATGTTAATGGCTTGGTTATTTTCGTTGACTTGGTAGATGGTGTTTTGCAGGTTATCAGGGGTGTTGTCGCCGTTATTATCCGCTACATACGCACGTTCGGTTAGACGGGTACGGTTGTCCAGATAGGTGTATTGGGTAAAATTGTTGTTTCTGTAGGTTTGCTGATCGCCAGTGTAGTAAGAATATTCAGTAGTGGTTGGCATGGAAAACTCGTTCCAGGTACGAGTAAGAACATGGCTATAATCGTATGAGCCATTTCTGTCCTGATCTGTACGACTGGTTTCTTTGGTGAGATTTCCGTTGGCATCATACTCTAACTCGATCTCTTCTCTTTTAGTACCAACCATAGTTTTAGCGGTCACTTGGCCTGACTCATTTAAGACATAGTCTGTGCTATAGGCGGCAGAAGGTGTGAAACTAATATCGCGCTCTTTGACGGTAGCACTCACGTTAACACCACCCAGTTGATAGAGGGTTGTTAGTGGTACTGTTTTATCCATCGCTAATGGGATGCCGGTTTCTTGCTGGAATGCGATCATCGCATCACTCTTATAGAAGTTTCTAAGTGGCAGTTCAAATGTCACATCCAGAGCATTTAGTGCAGTTGTCCATTGGCCACCTGTCAGATCAATGCCATTGCTGGCATCGTGGTCACTGTCCAGAGCCAGTAGTAGTTGCATGATGTTAGATGCTTGGTGCAACCCGGAAACCTGGCTCGGATAATAGGAGTTTTGAATGAACTCCAATTGCGTTTGTACTTCATAGCTTTCAGGTGCGCGCAGCTGGGCGCGAATGTCTTTTGTTGTACGAGGCAAGGTGAAGGCGCTGTCCAACAGTTCAAATAGTGACAGGTTTGTTTCTGGCGTAACCGTCACCAGATCGGTCGTTCCCAGAGAAAAGGTAATGTCTTCGCCTTCCCGATATTCAAAGGCACCTCGCTCGGAGGTGACACCGGACAGTGTTGCTGTGCGGTAAGAAAGACCTGCCACGGTATCCAGATACCCTACTTGGACACTTCCACTGGCGGCATTTGCACTAGAGTCTGTTTCTGAATTTGAGCCTGATCCTGAGCCACCGCCGCAAGCAGCAAGCGTAGCGGACGTCAGTCCGATAACGAGTGTTCTTTTCATTGTTTCTCCCAACCCTTTTTATGTATGTAAATAATTTTTAGGCGGAGCAATCATAGGGAGAAGGCTGTGGCTGGGGTATGAGCAAATTTAGGGTGAAAAGTGAGGTAAATTTCGATCAATACCCTAAATTGCACTATTGAGACAATAGGGCGGAACACTACTATAGTTACCCCAGTACCAGAGAGATTGAGGACGCCATGTCGAGCGTTACTGCTGAGGTGATAAGCCGGGCCATGGAGGACTTAATTCACGCCATGAACATTGACGTTCAGAACGCCGTTTGTTGGACCGGTTGGCTGGATGTCTTGGTGAACTATAGCCAGGCAAGGGAAGGCCGGTTAAGCATTCCGTCACTCAATGTCGAACGGGCTCGGTACGCGAAAGGAGTACAAGGAAATCGCAAGGATGTGATCGCTCATCAAAGCATGAGTCAACAGGGCTTCGGAAACGAATATCGTCGAAACTGGCATGTGGAAGGTCATGGTGTCGAACTAACCCTTCGTTTTGATCAGGATACAGTGATGGCTGAACGCTTAATGTGGTTGAGCCAGTTCGATGACTGTCTGATGACATCTTTGACCATAGGGGTTAAACACTCGCACTTTCTTGGTCAGCGTCGGCTGGTTAATCTGGCATTAGATACGGTGCGTCTGGCGATGCTGGAACTCGATGCCAATGGCCGTATTCTGCACAGCAACTACCTGGCTAAAGCATTGATTGAGGATAAAACCATCTCGGTCAATGCCCGTAAACAGGCTAAGTTAGGCCAGCTGAAAGTGACCGACAATCTTACCGATCCTCTTCCTAATGAAAAAATCAGTTTCCGTTATCAGGCGGATGATTGCCTATATGAATGCATGTTGCTGTATTCGTTGGATGACTTGTTCTCCTGGTCGGGGCAACAAGCAGTTTATTACCTGACGTTAAAGCCATTGGATAATTCGCCAAATGCAGATTGGCTAACGCAGGGTTTTGGCTTGACCGATTCGCAGGCAACGGTTGCAGGCTGGGCGTGTTGCGGTAAGTCAGCTAAAGAAATAGCTGCATTAACGGGGCTAAAAGTGAGTACTGTGTATTCCTACCTTAAAGCGATTTACAAGAAACTCGGTGTTCAAAGCCAGTCACAAATGGCCGCGATGATCTGGCCTAATATCTTTTAATAGGCCAACTGTTTTACCGGAACGATTGCAAGCGAGATAGACCAGACAGTCATGTTTACTGATCCTAAATTAATCACACAGTATATTAACCGGCTGTACAGTGCGGTCACCCGGCCGGGCGACTTATTGACGATCCTGCAAGATCTGCAAGAACAGATAGACTCTCCTTACGCGGCATTCCAGGTGGAAAACCTTGAAACGCACGACTTAAAAGCTTTACACATGCTTGGCTATAACGAGCAGTCGATGAAAACCTATGAGGAGTATTTTGTCACCTGTGATCCTTGGACGAAAACCGCCTACGCCCGTAATTTGGATAACGGAGTATTCCTCACGGGCGAGCGAATCTTATCGGATAAAGATTACAAAAATTCCGAGTTTTATACCGACTGGGGGAAGCCCTTTGATGTTTGCCACGCGATTGGCACATCCTTTCTCTTGAGTGATGGTTACCACGCCAAAGTGTCTTTTCAACGGGGCCGTCAACAAGGGGCATTTTCAGAACAAATTGAAACCTCATTGAATTTGCTTCGTCCGCACTTTGGTCACTACGTACGTTTGGCGCCGATATTTGAAGTGGCCAGTCGATATCAGCATCACTGGCAAAGTTTTATTCATCAGCTGGATCGGCCCGTGTTTGTTGTGGATAAAACCCTGAATGTTGTCATGATGAATCGCGAAGCCGAAGAATGGATGAAGGAGACTGCGTTATTGGGGGGGTCCCACGGGCGATTGATGGCCGCCGATACACGTCAACATAGCCTGCTTCAAAAAAGCATCGGCTGGGCCAGCCAACCGGATACTCTGAACAGCTCAACCCTGGGTTTTGTTCAACTGTTCTCTGCTGAGAAAATTGAAAACCTATGGACCTTACCGCTGATTGATTTCGAACAATCAGGCTACGACTCCACCGGCATGGCGTTGCTGATTGCGCGTCGGCGTATTCCGCATTACAAGATGGTGATGGAGAAGTTTTCACTCACCCAGCGCCAGGCAGAACTCTGTTTGCTGATGTTAGAAGGGAAAACGTTGGAAGAAGTCTCCCAGGATATGAACGTGGCACTCAATACCACACGCAACACCCTGGTTACCTGTTTTTCCAAATTGGGCGTTCGAAACCAGGTTCAGCTTATTCAGTTGTTACTGACGCAGATGTAGAGAAAACCTCGATGAACCATTTGGGATTCATCTCATCAAAGTCCGTTCGAAAATTTGAAGGCAGGTAACTGGCCGAATCCAATACAAAGGCTTGCCCTTCGACCCGTTTAAACACCACCCAATGCCAGAAATTTTTACCGTCTTGCTGATGGTGTTTGATGGACAACAAGGCCAAATCAGGCAAGTCATCCCAAGAAGTAAACGGCGTTTCGATGTTGGACGTTTGAACCCCTTCCTGTGACAACAAGCGACGAACATATGAAGTGTCTGACCAAAGCGATTTATCGTCAGCGTAAATGCCCATCTTGTTAGCGATGGCCTTCATGTCTGAATAGCTCTTGCCAAGGATGTTGGCGGCAGAGGCGATTCCACAGCCTGTGGTTTCTTCCTGAATGACCGGAGTGGGCATGATTGTTGGCATTGTTTCCTGGGCTCTGGAATTAATCTTTCTTCAGTGTCATATGTATTAATGGAAAGGGATTACCTTGACCGTCCAGCTCAGAACGACTCGTTTCAATAAAACCCATGCGCTTATAGAAACCAATGGCTTTTGGGTTTTGCTCGTTTACATCCACCTTTTGGGCTTGTAACTGGTCAATAGCAAACTCAGTAAGTTGTCGTCCGATGGATTGGCCCAGATATGCCGGATCGACGAACAACATTTCAATGTTCGAATCACTAACGCCTATAAGACCCAGAATCTTGTTATCGCCGTTTTTAATGCACCGTAGCTCTACAGCATCAAAGTAGTGTTGGAGAATCAGAGGCTTGAGCTCTGCAATGTTTTCTTCTGGTAGAAAATCGTGCGTCGCTCTGACTGAGGCTTCCCAGATTTCAATTAATTCTTGATAGTTGTCTTGGGTTACTGCTTGGATGTTCATGGAATTCCTTTCTGGAGCATCTTGTAGATTAGATTTTTTTGTTGAGAGGAT
>JBFHTA010000225.1:0-6663 GCA_041590855.1 Pseudomonadales bacterium | reverse complement strand
GCACGGCGGCATCGTAAATTCGCATGACGTTGGGAAAGGCATCGCGGAAAAAGCCGGAAACACGAAGGGTAACGTCCACACGGGGCCGCCCAAGTAACATCCCCGGTACAATTTCAAAATCAATCACCCGGTGGGAACCGTCTGCCCAGATCGGCTTGATGCCCATCAAGGCAAAGGCTTGGGCAATGTCATCACCACCAGTTCGCATAGTCGCCGTGCCCCACACCGACAAGCCTAATTGCTTCGGGTAATCCCCGTGTTCCTGAAGGTGCCGCTCAATTAATGCCTGTGCCGAACGTTGACCAATGGCCCACGCAGCGGGAGAAGGAATGGAGCGATTATCCACTGAGAAGAAATTGCGCCCGGTTGGCAGTGTATCCAACCGGCCACGTGTCGGCGCCCCACTCGGCCCTGGTTCCACAAATTGCCCGGCCAATCCTTTCATTAATGCCGAGATTTCCTGCTCTACACTCTGATTCAGCGCCTTCAAAACCACCATCTTTGCATAGATCAGCTGTCGCGTGGTTTTAGGAAACTGGGCTGAAAGCGTTTCTGGTAACTGATCATTATGTAAATGAACGTCAGACAACACATAGTCTTCTACCAACGACTTCGACAGGAGTTCCAACCGCTCACGGGTGTCTTGTTCGGTTCGCCAATGCTGATCCGAAACATTAGCCAAGCACTCTGGCCTATTCCCTTGCCAAGGCTCAACCGTAGCCATAAGCGGGTCAAACAACTCGCCATCGACCACGAGATTTAAGTCATCAATCAGATTATGAAGAATGCCCTGGCTATGAGCTTCGCTGCCTCTGGGTAAACGTAACAAGGCCACCAGCGTATCAGCCAATTTATCTTGGTTAGGAAGCTCACCCAAAATATGTAGCCCGTGACGAATCTGCGCTTCTTTAATTTCACACAGGTAAGCGTCCAGTTGTTCCAACACTTGCTCGTTGTCGGATTGATCTTTAACCGCCAACTCTTGCAATAAGTTGGACGCTCTAACCGCTTTCAGGATCTCATCTTTCAACCATTGCTCACGGCGTGTATCCATGCCCAACGCTTGGTAATATTCATCCACCAAACCTTCCAATTCCGCCAATTCACCATAGCTTTCTGCTCTGGTCATTGGAGGCATCAGATGATCGATAATCACCGCTTGAGTTCGGCGTTTGGCCTGCGACCCTTCGCCCGGATCATTCACAATAAAAGGATAAAAATGCGGCATCGGCCCAAGCGCAATGTCCGGCCAGCATTGATCTGACAACGCAGACCCTTTACCCGGCAACCATTCCAGATTGCCGTGCTTGCCCACATGAATAACAGCACTGACTTGATAACAATGACGAAGCCAGAAATAGAAGGCCAAATAGCTGTGCGGCGGAATTAAGTCCGGATCATGATAATTCGCCGCCAAATCCAGGTTATAACCACGCGCCGGTTGAATCCCCACAAAGGTTTCCCCCAGACGAATCCCCGCCAGCATCAAGCGCCCGTTTCGGTATTTCGGGTCGTGATCGGGCGTGCCCCAGCGATCCAGTACCGCTTGTTGTGAGGTTTCCGGTAATTCACAAAAATAACGCCAATAGTCTTCGGCTGAAATGCTTTGCCAACAAGGTAACTGATGAAGGGTGTTCGGGTTATTGGTAACGGCGCCCAGCAATTCTTCAATCAAGGCATTGCCCGTTTCAGGCACATTCTGAATCGGATAACCCGCCTCTTCCAGCGCCTTCAAAATATGAATGGTCGACGCAGGCGTATCCAAACCGACACCATTACCGATACGTCCGTCTTTGGTAGGATAATTCGCCAAAATCACCGCAATGCGTTTTTGATGATTTGGCTTGCTCGCCAAGTCACCATAGGCTTTCGCCAAACGAGCCACAAACAAGGCGCGTTCGTGATGCAACTGATAACCCACCACGGAAATCTGACAGCGTTCGGAATACCAGGCTTCCGACTTAAAACTTACTGCTCGGGTGATGACCCGGCCATCCATCTCAGGCAAGACTACCTGCATGGCAATATCCCGACTTCTCAACCCCTGACTGTAGGCTTGCCAGTCGTCCTCGGTAGAACTGGAAAGCACCAACTGCAACACAGGGATATCCGCATCAAACGGCGATTGAAACACGGTCGGTTGTGACGACAAATCAGGAGATTCCGCCCGGTTGGAAGCAAAGCCGGTGGTGTTGATGATGACTGACGCCTTGCTCTGCTCGATCAAGGCATTCACCAAGGCCAAAGACTCGTTATCTTTTAACGACGAAATTGCTACAGGCAACGGGTTCAAACCTTGCTCAGACAAGAGTGCAATGAGTTGATCAAACATCGCGGTATTGGCCGATTGCAAATGGCTGCGATAAAACAACACCACAGCGACGGGCTTGTGATTCAGTGGATCATTTTGAAGCCAATGCCGTTGCCAGTCCTGATAGGTTGCCTGACTCTTTTCTGGAACAAGAGAACGAGAATCAATGGGGTCAGAGTAAGTGTTTACTCGGACCCCATTGATTTGCTCTCCTTTTAAATCTAAGTAAGCTGGCGCATAAAGCAAGCAATGAGGTAAAGGTCGAGGCGCTTGCCATTGAGCAACCTCACAATCAGTCGTTCCAGAAAAAAGCTCGGCTTTCAGATAGCGATAAAACTGCTGAAAATTAACCGCGCCACCTTCGCGAAGGTAACGCCAAATCTGAAACACGGCGTCGTAATCCACCGTGGATTGACGCATCAAAGATTCATCCAGCGCATCATCGCCGGGCACCAGAACCAACACCCGATCTCGCCCGCCATTCGCCCATTCGATCAGTTGCTCAACACCGTAAGGCCAATAGTTTTCACCCCCGAGCACAGAAACAATCACCACCTTGGCGTGATCAATCACCTTGTCGATATACAAATCCAAGGCGGCCGGTTTGGTGAGGTTCATCCAATTCGCAAGGCGCAACGAAGGATAATCATCTGGAAGGGATTCGGCGGTATTAGCCAGAGCGGCCAAGGTGCTGTCGGCGGCTGACAGAATCACCAAATCTGCCGGGGATTGTTGAAGATCAACAATCCCCTCTTCGTCGTTAAATCCACCCGGTTGGGCTGCAAATAAGTGCATTAGAAAACCAAGATCAGGTGATGGAGATTAAACTTCAGCGACTTTTAATGCCGCTTCAATCTCGGCTTTAGCAATGCCTTTGCCGATGAACACAAGCTGGGTTTTACGCGGTTCATCTTGGGTCCATAGACGATCAAAGTGTACGTCTAGACGCTTACCTACCGCCTGCAACACCTGACGCATAGGTTTGCCCGGCAAGGCAGCAAAGCCTTTGGCACGGAAGATATTCTTCTCGGCAATCAAGTCTTTCAAAATACTTTGCAGTGCATCGCCCTGCACTTCGCCCAAGCTAATCACAAAAGAATCAAAGTGATCGTGGGCGTGCTCATGATGTTCGCCATGCTCATGGTGGTGATCGTGATGCGTATGAACGTGATCAATGCGTTCTTCCGCCGCCGATTCAATGCCCATCAACACATCCAAAGCCACTTCACCGTTGCTGGTGTAGATGGTCTTCACGGCTTCAGACACTTTGGCTGCCACGACTTGTTCTACTTGTTTGCGTTGCGCTTCATCCAACAAATCGTTTTTACTGACGGCCACCAAATCTGCGGCACTTAGCTGATCGTCCAAAAGCTCTTTCAAGCTCGGATCATGATCAAGATTCTCATCCGCCAAGCGTTGTTGTTGAACCAAATCGGTATCATTGGCAAAACGACCGTCCGCCACCGCCGGGCCATCGATCACGGTAATAACGGCATCCACAGTGCAATGCTGTTTGATTTCAGGCCAGTTGAATGCTTGAACTAATGGTTTAGGAAGAGCCAAACCTGAGGTTTCAATCAGGATATGGTCGATGTCGTCACGGCGCTCAACCAGTTGTTTCATTACCGGCAAAAACTCTTCTTCAACCGTGCAACAGATACAACCATTAGCCAGTTCGTAGATACCATCCTGCCCGGTCGCCGCTTGTGCATTTTCGTCTTCACAATCCAGAGGGCAGCTTCGTAGCAAGTCTGCATCGATGTCCAGCTCACCAAATTCGTTCACAATGACAGCAATGCGCTTGCCTTGCGCTTGCTTCAACACATTGGATAACAGAGTGGTTTTACCACTTCCTAAAAAGCCGGTGACAACGGTGGCGGGAATTTTTTTCAATTGCATGGTGAGTCCTCTTCAGTACGAAGCGCTTAAATCATCAGTACATGTCATAAGTACATGTCATAAGTACATGTGATAAATACATGTCGTAAATAAAATAGACGGAAAAAGACTAAGCCGATATTGTCGGGCGGTTTTTCATCCCAACAAATAAGAAAGGAAACTCTTAACTGATCAGCCCTAGTTGCAATCCCCGACAACCGGTGTTTCGATCCTGGCAGGTCTACTGGCTCACAGCTCTGACGCTTTGATCACCTTCCCGGTCGAGACTAATCGTTCTCCAAACCAGTGGTCTATTTGATCTCAGCTAACTGCATACAGTTGCGGGGACAGCTGTCGTTGGGAAGCGTCTAAAAACTATTGCGCTTAACTATGCGTTGTTAAAATCAGATTCAAAATGCTCATTTATCAAACATAAACTGCGCGTTTTCATCTAATTTTGCCTAGCCCAGTTGGCGCTCATGACGTTTTTATTCGGCTTCTCTGGTTACATAAGAATTTATCTAACCGGACATTCCCTATTAATCCCGAAGGAACCTAAAATCGAGGCGCAAAGTATAAAGAAAAAGCGCACAAGAGTAATCACTTTCCGAGTGCCACTTGGACCGATTTGCCGAATTCCGCTTTTAACACGCACAAAAAATCGCCATAATCCGCCACTTTAGCTAGTCTATAGACAAAATTAACAAGAGAAGAAACCAATGAAACTGACGGATTTACCAAACGATGCGGGCGTTCTTATTTGTGGTCATGGCAGCCGGGCCAAGATTGCCGAGAAAGAGTTTAGCCTACTGGCTTCGGGCCTTAGAGCACGTTATCCGTCGTTGAATGTGGAGTATGGTTTCCTCGAATATTCTGCGCCAAACATTCATATGGCGTTAGATACTTTGGTCGAAAACGGCGTTAAAACCATCTATGCCGTCCCGGGGATGTTATTCGCTGCAACGCACGCTCAAAACGACATTCCATCAGTGCTGACCACTTACATGGAAAAGCACCCAGGTTTGACCATCGAATACGGAAAAGAATTGGGCCTGCACGATGAAATGATCACTGCATTCCAAACACGTATTTTGGACGCCTTAGGGCTGACAGAAACACCGAAAATCGGTGATCTTTATGACACCATGTTAGTGGTTGTCGGCCGTGGCACCTCGGTTACCGAAGCGAATGCCGAAGCGGCAAAATTGACTCGAATTGTTTCTGAAAATCTCGGTTTTGGCTGGTCTGAAACTGTCTATTCTGGCGTGACCTACCCGTCTGTGGGTCGTGGCCTGGAAATGGCTGTAAAACTGGGTTTCAAAAAGATTGTGGTTGCGCCTTATTTCTTATTCGGCGGCAAGTTGATCGACCGTATTCACGGCTATGTGGACAAGGTAGCGGAAGAGAATCCGGACATTCAATTCCTCAAAGCGGATTACCTTCGCGATCAGGAACACGTGATCAATACCTTCATAGAACGTATCAATGAAACCATTTCCGGCCCTGCTCCAACTTTAAGTTTGATGGAAGATTTCAAAGCGCGACTGGCTCGTGGCGAAGTGGACGTGCATCACCATCATGCCGAGTTCAAACCGGAAGGTGAATCCGACCATTCGCACGATCATGATCATGGGCACAGCCACTCTCACGACCATTCACACAGTCACAGCCACTCACATGATCACGGACACTCTCATAGCCATGGACATTCCCATGGCCATCATCATGCGCCATACAAACACATTGGTCACCCACATGGGCCAAGAACCATGATTAATGACAACGTTTGTTGCTGTTTTATGGGGCAATTCCCGCAACACATCATTGACGAAGAGAAGGCAATAAAAGCGGAACGGGAAGGCGTTCCTACCTGTAAGAGAAATTAATTGATCGTGCGTTGAATGCACATCCTATTCAGAGTACCGCTTCTTCGAAACTCGCAGTGCAAAAAGCGCACTGCTCAAACAACGAATCCGCTTTATCTGAATAGGATATCCATTCTCTTAGCGCCACTAGCAGAAATCCATTTACATCAGCATTTTAAAGCCAATTAGAATCAACACCACACCGCCAAGAAGCTCGGCTTTGCTTTCCAGCCAGGTTCCGCTTTTATCACCGATATAAACTCCGGCAAAGCTAAAGACGGCAGTGGTTACAGCAATCATCAGACACGAAATAAACGGGTTGACGTCCAACACTGTCAACGCAAACCCTGCGGCCATGGCATCAATACTGGTGGCTATCGCCAGCATTAACATCACACGTTGAGTGATTTGCGCGATGTCTTCCTCAATGCCTTCCGACATAGCTTCATAAATCATTTTGCCGCCGATGAACAACAGCAGAGCAAAGGCAATCCAGGGTGCATAGGCTTCAACCCAACCCAATACGCCTTGACCGCCCAAGTACCCCAGCAACGGCATGACACCCTGAAACACCCCAAAATAAACAGCAGCCAATATTGCCAATTTACG
>JBFHTA010000224.1:0-6667 GCA_041590855.1 Pseudomonadales bacterium | reverse complement strand
TCTTTCCAACGTATCGGGTCGCCAATATTCGATGTCGTATTACAGTACCTTACTATTGTCAGTATAGCGGCAGCGTTTGATGTCTCTTTCGTAGTCTTCGGTCTTTGGTCGATTCATATTGAATGAAGTGTGTATTAATTTGCTCAATTTTGAATTTTTCACGTAATTTTGTGCATATAAATACACAATCCTGAAGATTGTAGCTATACTTTGTGAATATATATGCACATATCTTGGTAATGTGATTTCGGATTAGCCATGAATTTAACCATTCAAATATTTATTAATGATGCCTGGGTTGATGCCGCTACATTAACCGTTGTTGATCCGGGTAAAGGGGCATCTAGCCCTTGCAAACTGGGCTATGACTTTGATTATGCACTTAATTTGATTAATGAAAGTACGATTAGTGAAGGTGTTAATGATCAGCGTGCTTGCAGTGTGCTTCTGCCGGTCGAATTAATGGAACAGCATTACCACGAGCACTGGTTTTCGTTCTTGGAGGATATAGTTCCTTCTGGTGCCGCGAGACGTATATTGATCAATTATTTCGGGCTACATCATAAAGAACCCACGGAGCAAGATATTCAGTTACTCACCAGAGGCGCCATAGCACCGATTGGTAATCTTAGAATTAAAGAAGCTCTGCCTGAGAAAGTTGAAGGTTCTGATCTCGAGTCTAAGCGCTATAAGGTTTCAGACGTGATAGAGCGGAACGCTGAATTTATCGAATATGCGCAGCAAATGGGCGCCGTTAGCGGTGGCGCAACGGGGGCTGCTGGCGAGGCTCCGAAGCTTCTTCTTAGGTTGACAGATGATGAAACCGTCTGGATTGATACATACCAGGAATCTCAGACAATTCCAGATCGTTTTTTCCTCGTTAAATTTCCACGGGGTAAACGCAGTTCTGATGATTGTGATGTGCTAAGGGCAGAATACCACTTCTATCATGAACTAACTGAGATGGGCGTTGATACGGTTGATATTAGCGGTATGCGATTAGAAGAAGGTGAGCGTTACCCATCTCTTTGGCTTCCCAGATTTGATGTTGAATGGAAAGATGGGTGTTGGTTCAAATATGGGGTGGAATCTGTCACGTCGGCACTGGGTAAGCCAGCGGGCAGTTATCTGAATCACTTTGATATTTTAAACCAGCTGTGTGGCCTGTTAAGTAAACGAGATCCGAATTTTGATTCGGAACAGTTCGTCTGTGAGTGGGTTAAGCGAGATCTTCTGAACATTGCGTTTGGTAATTCCGACAACCATGGCAGAAACAGTGCATTACTTAAAACATCTTCAGCTATTTGGTTGGCCCCTGTGTATGACTTTGCTCCTATGAAAGCAGACCCTGAAGGCGTTATTCGTTCGACGTTATGGGGCGCTCCATATGAAGAAGGTGGTTTTTATCGTTGGGATAGGATTGTTGAACGTCTGGATTCGTTATGCCCGCAAGAAAAGTTGTTGGCTGAACTTAAGTCTACGGCAAGCAAGCTGTTAGACCTCAAACCTCGATTAGAACGTAGGGGCGTACCAAAGCGAATTCTGGATATGCCTGTCATGGGATTCGATTCTCTAAATGAGAAGCTTAAAGGCTGGAATTTAGTCTGATTTGAGGAGAAATAACAATGTCTTTAAGTTCTGAAGAGCGGCATAACCTTTTACTCTCTCTGCTTGCTCAGTACATGCTTGGCGAGCTATCACAAGGGCAGCTCTTGGTTTACTTACGAGAAAATGTATTAGGCAAAAACCAGACTGAGTTTGCTAAGTTGGTGAAGGTCAGCCGCCGTACCATCATCAATATAGAAAATGATGATGGCCCTTTTAGAGAATCAATTCTGAATAAAGTGTTTAGGCCGTTTGGAATTAAGTGCGGTTTAGTTCCCATCAGCCCTAATGTGGGGCGTCAGTTATTTCGCTCTGGCGTAGATACCAATGAATCTATGTCGTAATGGGTAGAAAACCAACTCACCCATTACCCAGACTCATCCTCAATTCCACGGCATCGTGTCGCCAATATTCGATGTCGTATTCCAGTACTTTGCCATTGTCAGTATAGCGACAGCGCTTAATCTCCAGGCAGGGGCTGCCTGCAGAGACTTGCAGCTCCTGGGCGGTTTGCTCGTCCAGCGAGGTGGCGTACATGTTGACGTCGGTGGTGACGACGGATTTCTGATAATGGGTGTAGAAAATCTCTGTAAGCGATTGGCTGAAATCGTGTTTCAGTAATCCGGGGCAGAGATTGGCATCAACATAGATTTGTTCGATAAGAATAGGACGGTGCTCTACGCTTCTAAGTCGCTTGATGAGGTAAACCGGGGAGCCTTCGGAGAGGTCCATCGCAGCAGCGATGTTCTTGGGGGCTTCGGTTAACTCGCAGCTGATCGGTGTGGTTTCACCGGATCGATTCTGGCTGGCCAGTATTTGGTTAAAGGTGGCTGGCGAGGTGGGGTCATAAATCAGTCGGGTTGGGCTAACAAACCAGCCGCGACGGTTAAGGCGATATATAACGCCTTCTCGTTCCAATTGCAGCAGGGCTTCACGAGCGGTGATGCGTGATGCATTGAACTGGTCGCTAAGCTGTCGTTCTGAGGGGAGCTTATCTTGGGTGGTGAGCTCCCCCTGTACGATTAGGTTCTTCAGATAATCGACAATGGTTTTGTATTGGGGTAATGACATACTGCGTTCTGTTCGCTGTGGTTAATCGTTAAGTGCTTTCGTGATGCGATGGATGGCCCACGAGTTGTTTATTAATGTTGTTTAAAGGTTGGTTAACCGTTTTTGTGTTCAAAAAACCATTCTTCGGCGATTGCAAAACTGGTGCTCATGCCTGTGCCACCCAAACCCGTGACTAAAAATACATGATCTTGCGGTTCTGTCCAGTACACATGGTCTTCTTGGGCTTTACTGTAGATGCCGATCCATTGTTCTTTTATCTCCCAGCTGTGCAATTGCAGCACTTTTTTGGCGTAGTTAAGGATCAGTTCGTTCACATGCTGGTTAATAAAGGGGTCTGGGTTATCGCCATAATGATGAGAGTCGCCAAGGGTGATTTCTCCCACTTGGTTTTGCGCTGCCAGTATGTGGATACCGTGTTCCTGGAACTCCGGGTAATCATACTCAACACGTTCTTTCACCGCAGAAAGGCTCTCTACGTGATCAAACGCCGGGTAATGCAACATCGATAATCCGGTCGAGAGCATGGAGCCAAATGCCCAGTTTTGTTTTTGCCTGACGGTGCGCATCATCTGGAGCTTGCAGATGGCGGGTTTGCGTTCGTCTTCAACAGGGATAAGTTCATTAAATTCATGCCCTGGGCAACAAATTACTTTCCTGGCTTGAAACGTCTCTGTGGTTGTCACTACCTGAGCGCCTTGATCGTTCGAATGTATCTGTAAGACGCGAGTCGAGAACCGCTGCTCACAGTTGTCTTGCTTGGCAAGGTAGTGAGTCAGTTGGTGAATGGCTTGTTGCGGGTTAATTTGTACCTCGGTTTGGCTGAGTAGACCGCCAATCAGACCTTTTGGGTTCACCCCCGGACAAATGACTTGTGCCTGGTCCGGGTTCAACAGTCGAGTCCGATAGGGTGGGAGACTATGGCCGTTGTGAAACTCTTCCATGGCGGTCATTTCATCATCGTGGTGGGCAGCCATCAGCATTCCGCAAGGGTTTGCCCAGAAGTTGGCTTTTTTGGCGTAGTCCAACCATTTGTCTCTGCTTTTGATGGCCCGATTAAGCGCATTACCACTTGGCATTCCCAATGGTAATACCATGCCAAAATTTCGGATTGAAGCGCCTGTCGGAGCGTCATTTTTCTCTATGACAAGCACTTTCTGTTGTTGCTCCACCGCCGTTAAGGCAAAGGCCAGGCCGGCAATACCAGAGCCGACAATGATGAGGTCGTACATAGTCTTCTTCCTGATAGATTTTTGTCTTTATTGGTATATACCAAATAATATTTCGTTTCTGTTTCAGTTTGATGAATCTTTATTGGTTGCTATTGACCTGTTTAAAACCATTGAATAGTATCCAAAATAAATTGGTATATACCAGATTTGGTTTTAACGGGCCGAATGTGAAAAATGATCTTTAGAGGGAATCATCCATGGATTACGTTACAAACGATCCATCAACATCAGAAAAACTAAACGAAGCTGCGGTGGAAAATCCGTATCTGTTGCTGACACCAGGGCCGCTATCAACCAGCCCGACGGTGCGTCAGGCCATGATGAAAGATTGGTGCACCTGGGATAAAGACTATAACGATCTGGTTCAGGGCATTCGCAGTCGCCTGGTTTCTTTAGCGCTGCCCAATCACGCGGATAAACAGGCGGAGTTCACATCCGTGCTGATGCAGGGCAGTGGCTCTGCCTCCGTAGAAAGTGTAATAGGCTCAGTGATCGGTAAAGATGACAAGTTGCTGGTACTTGCCAACGGTGCTTACGGTAAGCGTATTGGCCAAATCGCTTCTGTGCTGAATATCCAACATAAACTTTGGGATTTTGGTGAAGCCGACGCCATTGACCTTAGCGCGCTCAAGACGCTGTTGGAGGAAGACCGTTTATCGAATGCAGATAAACCTTTCACGCACGTCGCTGTGGTGCATTGCGAAACCACAACGGGCCGGTTGAACCCCATTGAGGAAATCGCCCCCATCGTTAAGGCTGCCAATTGTTCGTTTATTGTGGATGCAATGAGTAGCTTCGGTGGTATCCCGATGGATGTGGCGGAGTTGAACATCGATTTCTTAATCAGCAGCGCTAATAAGTGCATTCAAGGCGTGCCAGGCTTTGGCTTTGTGATTGCAAATCGTCAGCAGTTGGAAGCCTCTGCAGGCAATGCCCGTTCCTTGGCGCTGGATCTGTTCGATCAATGGAAAGGCATGGAAGAGGGCGGCGGAAAGTGGCGTTTTACATCGCCAACCCATACGGTTCGAGCGTTTGATCAGGCCTTGACTGAGCTTGAAGAAGAGGGCGGCATTACCGCTCGTTATGCGCGTTATAGTGAAAACCATCGAGTTTTAGTGGCGGGGATGCGTCAGTTGGGTTTTGAAACCTTGCTCGAAGACGCAGTTCAGTCGCCATTCATTACGACCTTTTTCAACCCGGAACACCCAAGCTATCAGTTCAGTGAATTCTATGCTCGTCTTAAAACCAAAGGCTTTGTGATTTACCCGGGCAAAGTATCGGACGCCGATTGTTTCCGCATCGGCAATATCGGCCATGTCTTCCCGGAAGATATGGCGCGCCTGATTGAGGTGATTAAGCATCAAAGATATTGGCTCACCGAAAATACCTGCACAACAGAACATGCTGCAACCGCATAAGGAATCTAACAATGAACAGCATTAATAAATCGTCGTACACGTTTCAACGCCGTTATGCCGGTACAGTAAAGGCCGTGATTTGTGATTGGGCGGGTACGACTGTCGATTTTGGTTCTCGCGCTCCCATCATGGCCTTTATGGCCTTGTTTGAAAACCACGGCATTCAAGTGACAGAAGCTCAGGCCCGCGAGCCAATGGGTACCGAGAAAAGCGTTCATATTCGTATGATGTTAGCCATGCCAGAAATACAGGAAAAGTGGCAGTCAGTGAAAGGGCGAGCGTCGACCGAAGACGATGTGATGGCTCTTTACCATGAGTTCCTACCCATACAGTTGCAAACCATTCGCTTAACGGGTGAGTTAATCCCTGGCTGGAAAGACGTTGCAAATGGTTTGAGAGCTCAAGGCATTAAACTGGGTGGGAACACCGGTTATAACGAAGAAATGTATGCGGTGGTTGCTGAAGTTGCTAAAGAAGCCGGTTATCAAGCGGATGTAAATGTGTGTGCCACCGAGGTATCCAAAGGTCGTCCTTATCCGTACATGGCACAAGCGGTGATGGAAAAGCTCGAAATTCTTGAAGCTCAGGCGTGCATCAAAATCGACGACACCGAGACTGGCATTGAAGAAGGCTTGAATGCGGGCATGTGGACAATAGCCGTGGCTGTCAGTGGCAATGCCAATGGTTTAAGCCTGGAACAATGGCAAGCCTTGTCTGATGCTGAACAAGAAGCTGTCGCTATAAAGGCGCGTAAAAAAATGGCCTTGAGCGGCGCGCATTATGTTATTGATTCAGTGGCAGACCTTCCCGCTGTGATTGAAGATATTAATCGCAAACTGGCTGCGGGAGAGCGCCCATAATGGAAACCTGCATCGCTCAGGCTGACGTCGTCTACCAAACGTTAGCCAGCTTGTTTAACCGCTTCGGTGACGAGCAATACGGTGAGGATGTGACCCAGCGTCAGCACATGCTGCAATGTGCTTTTTTGGCGGAGCAAGAAGGGGAATCGGACGACATTATCGTTGCCAGTTTGCTGCATGATGTTGGTCATTTTATTGGGCCGCAAGATGCGAGCTTGCTTGCAGACGGGACGCCGGACGAAGACTTCAAACACGAAGTTTTAGGCGCGCGCTTCTTAACAAAGTTCTTTGGCAAAGGAATTACCGTGCCCATTCAACTGCATGTGGCAGCGAAACGCTACCTTTGTGCCGTGAAAGACGATTACTACCAAGGTTTAAGCGAAGCATCCAAACACAGCTTACGTTTGCAGGGCGGCCCAATGACGCCGGAACAAGTGAGCAAGTTCGAGCAAGGGCCGTATTTTCAGCAGGCCCTTCGGGTGCG
>JBFHTA010000223.1:0-6745 GCA_041590855.1 Pseudomonadales bacterium | reverse complement strand
GCATCCAACCGGATGCCCGAGACAGTTGAAATACAGAACCTGCCAATCAGCAGCAAGTAAACGGATACGACTTACCATCGTCGTTGTAAGCCGCCAATGCAATTGGGTAAATGCCTTTGGAAGAATTAGGCCCTCCCGGCAATTCCGGCTTTCTTGGTTTACCTAAAGAAATGATGTTGGCCGGGTAATCAAATTCCGAATCATCATCTTTATCTAGAATAAAGGTCTTACATTCTTTGAAGTTAATGGCAAAGTTCCAAGGGTTGTTGTAACCAAAGAACTTGGACAGAACCGCTGTTTTATCAGTGTGATCACCATCCGGGTTCAGCAACTCTTCTTTGAAACTTGGATCTTCCCAGTACAAAGCAATGGCTCTCAATAAAGTTGCAGTGAATGACAGTAAATCCAGGTCCGTCTCACCCATGGTCAAAATAGTAGGAATCTCAATGTTCTTCGACACCAGATAATCAATGAACTCCATTCGTTCTTTGCCGGTGAAAAGCAACTCAAAGTCCGATTTCACTTTGCCCATAAAGGAAGGGAAAATGAAATTGTATTGTGCAAGGCCTTCCACACGACGCTCCTCGCCCGGGTCCTCTGGCAAGAAGATGGTCATGCGATCATCATTACCAACCCAACGACCGGTCTGGATTGGGTCCCAGTATAGGGTGTGGCTGTCATCATCCAGAAAATTAATCACCAGATTTTCCCAAGGGCTGATGAATGTTTTGGGGGAGCCAGAATTTTCTTCTAAAAAGGTTAAAATATTTTCTTCACCTTTTTTGTGAAATTCTTTTGCGAACGCTTCATCCTTCCAGGATTTGGCAACCGCCTGCAGGTAAGCCGTTTTGAAGCTTAAAATTGAGTTACTCATGGTATTTTCCCTCGATCAAATTAGTAGGTTACTTCCATTTATTGACCACTCTTATTCAACTACCTCAGTCATCGATGCCAGCAAGGCCTCCGACTCCTGTACAAATAAATAAGCTCTTTGTTGTCTAGCCAATTCTAAAGATTCGTTGAGTAATGAAATCACTCTTGGTGAAGCCTGATTACCTTGTTTAAACAAGGCCAATGCCAATGCATTTTTAACGATGGGTATCGCGGCGACTTCCCCATTGTTGGTTGATTTTTCTAAAGACAGTTCCATAAGTGCTACGGCGTCGTCGGTGTTATTATTTGCCATTAATTTCTTTGCAATGAAATGCATGTACCAGCCGGTCGCAAAGTCATAGTCTGAATTGCACAAATCCAGAACGCGTTTTTTTGCCTCCTCCAGATTTCCACGTGCTGTCTCCAACAAGATATCTATGTATACCGTGTAAAACGTCGGGTTTTGTTCATCGTAAAAGTATTGGTAATAGTCATTACAGACCTGAATCACCCGCTCTTCGTCCCCGTTAAAACTAAGGCATAAAGCATAAAAAATATGAGAAGCCACGCAGGACACAGGAAATTTATCCACCACAGAAAGTGCTACAGCCTGATGAGCCGTGTCTATGGCTTTATCTAACTCGCCAATATGCAGATAGGAAAGCGACAGCATCCCCAGGCAATAGGGTTTAAAGTCGTTATCGGCCTCCATAAACACGGGATAGGTGTTATCTTCGTATAACGCGATGGTGCGTTCGAATGAGCTGATCGACTTATGAAAATCCCCTTCAAACTGATAGTTTTGTGAAAGAAAACACAACACAGGAATGAGATAGTCACAGCGCCCTTCAGTTGATTCATAACGTGCCAGAAGTTTTTCTCCCAATGCCTTGGCTTCCGGATAACGGGAGCTGTGGTGCAAACTGAGAAAATCCAAAAACTCGCTGCGTTCTTTCAAGGATTGGCACAACTGCGGTTCCTCTGCCCACAAGTCTGAAGACACGTTCTTATCAGCCACCTTGTCTTCAAGAATGTGCTTGATGGACTCATTCCATTGCAACGCCAATTCAGAGGTATAACTGTTTACCGCCAACTCTGTGGGTAACACCAGGTTAAAGAACCTTAAAAGGTATCTGTCTTTATTGAGTGACGCCTGAAGCTGCTTTATCCAACCTTCCACTTCATTACCAAAGCTCAGTGCTTCAACATTTGAAGCAAGCTCGGACAAGGCTTCCATCACTTGCAATCCATATTCGACCGCTTTTGAAAAACACTCTGCTTGCGCAAAATGACGTGCAATTGAGTCGCGCTTGGCTTCAGGTAATTGCGGCAGCCTGGTTTCCAGTTGATGGGCGATTAATGAATGAGAGGCTACCCGCTGCTGTTTGCCCATAGCCTCATATGCAGCATCCCGAACCAAGGCATGCTTAAATACATAACTGTCACCAGACACTTGTCGACGTCGTACAATTAACTCGTGGTTTACCAGCTCATTGAGATCGGCCTGAACTTCCTCTTCAGACTTGGGCGAACAGGCAACCAATAGTGGATAATCAAACTCCCGCCCTATGGTTGCAGCCAACTGCGCGGTATCTTTAGCCGAAACAAGACAGTCAAGTTTTTGCTGTAACGACTCAAGCAAAGTGCCGGGCACTTCTTTCACGTGTTCCGGTGACACAAAGTCAAAAGCCCCGTTCAAATGATCGACCAGTTTTCTGCTGAGCAGCATATTCACCAGCTCTTCAATAAACAGTGGAATGCCATCGGTTCGGTTAATTACCAAATCAACCACCCCGGGAGCCACATTCTGTTGATTGAACAAAGTCTTGATGAATGCAGTCGTCTTCTGCTGATCCAGGCCTTCCACAGGTAACACCAAATCAAAGCTGGTCACCAAGGGGTCAGGACAGGGCTGTCGCGATGTACTGATCAGAACACACCCTGTGCTCTGGAAAAGAGGATGTTGAAGAAAGCTCGCTAAAAACTCCACGCTGGTCGGGTCCGACCAATGCATATCCTCGAAAATAAATAAAGCAGGCGTTTCAGGCCCGTCGATTTCCTTAGCCAACAGCAATTCAGTCAGGGCATTAAACAAGAGTGTTTTTTGAACGTCTACCGACACGGCTGTGAGATCCACCCCTTTATGTATGGGTAAATGAAGCCAGGTACACAAAAGCGCCAGTGAAACATTCTGATCCTTACCCGATAGTTGGTCCCTCATGCGAGCAACGGCTTGACTTGGAGTCAGCGAATCCAATGCGTACTTATGCTTAATCACAGATAACACCGGATGCAATGCATTGAATTGATGCTCTGGCAGGGCTTGGGCAATATAGTGACGATAGTTCTGAGCCCGATCCCTTAACTCAAACACCAATCGCGACTTACCAATCCCGGCTTCGCCATAGACATGCGCTGCAGAACCGCCTTGCTTTAAGATTCGGTATAACCCGGCGAGTTCTTTCTCACGCCCGATAAACTCAACGTTGGAGCGTTTGCCTCTCAAGAAGCCAAACGCCTCGACAGAACGCTCACCCAATAAGCGATAAAGACCTGTCGTCTTGTGACCAACCCCTAAGGGTCGGGCATCACAGGTTGAGAATTCCAGATAATTATCCAGTATCTGCTGACTTGTCTCGGAACAGAGCACTTGAAACGGCGATGCCACTCTTGCCAGTTCCATGGCTACATTAGCGGTATCTCCTTCAGGGGAACCAGAACCTGCATAGCAGGTTACCAGCCCTGTATGCATACCCATCTTCACCTGCACTTCCACACCCTGCTTGGACTTTAATAAGGCATTGCGCTGATGCAGACTACTGGAGATTTCCAAGGCCGTCCTGGCACATAAGCGACTGTCGTTGTCGCTGACAGAGGGGTAACCATAATAAAACAATAAGGTATCACCCAACGTACCCACGTGGTGGGCCCCATACCGAACCGCAATATCAATGCATTGGGCTTTTTGATCCCGATGCAAGGCGTCTATCACCTCATGATCGACACTGCCTGAGTCATCCGCTTCGGACGAAGAGACCATCATGTTTAAGGTGACGCACAAGGCAGAAATCTGTTTTCTTTCCGTTCTTCCGGTGTTAAAGGCATGGTGACTGTTTACCTGGGTTTCCTGAAAATCCACCATGGTAGGAGCATTCGCCAATTCAGCTACCCGCTCAACGGATTGTTCACGGGGAATATTCACCAGAGAAGACACATTGATTTGACTTAGCCTATCGTACAGCCCTGCTGCATCCCCGGCCCTTTCCTGGGTGTGCTTATTCAACACCCGTTGCAGTAGACCAGCCAGCGGGTGCCCGGCAATGGATACGGGCATAGGCACATTGGACTGGCTTAATTGTTTATGAAAAATACTTGCTAACGTGGTTCCGGTAATGGCCGGATGCCCCGTTAAACATTCAATAAACACCAACCCCCACACATACAGATCGCTCTTCACCGTGGGCAACTCACCCCGCAATTGCTCCGGTGCACTGTATGATGGTGTACCAAGCGACTCATGGGTGAGCGTCAGGGTTTTAAAATCTTGTTTTCGCTCATCATTGGTTAAGGTGCCAATACCAAAGTCGAGAATCTTCGCGTGATCTCTCGCGCCAGACTTGGTCAGCATAATGTTGGCAGGCTTGAGATCTCGGTGAATTACACCCTGGGAATGGGCATGAGCCAGGGCATCCAATACTTGAGCCATGATATTGGCAGCATCTGAGGGGGCCAATGGCCCCTGTATTTCCAGTATGTCTTTTAACGATTGGCCTTCAACATACTCAAATACGGCATAGACCAAGTCCTGATCACACACGCCCTTATCCAATAAGCGAACAATATTGGGGTGCTGTAATCGGCTGCACAATGATGTTTCACGATGAAAGCGCTCTATGTTGCGTTGCTGCCGTTGTTCATCTGAATCAGAGTCCAGAGTTAGAAATTTGATGGCGACCGTTTGGCCAGTGTTAAGTTGCGTCGCTTTATATACCTGACCAAAACCACCCTGACCTATTTTCTCGTGTAGGCGGTATTGTTCAGATGAAAACCGTTGAGTGACAGACGTTCCCTTAGGGACCGGTTCATTATTGGTAGTGTGCTGGTGTCTGGTAAGCATATCGTCTTGCTTAAGATTCTTTTGCTTTAGAACAGGATCTTGGGAAAGCATTGCCACATTCCTTATGGACTTAGAAGGAAAACACTTACAACATTATTCTTATTTTATTTAAGTCATATGACGTAAATATCGTTGCACTACTTGGGTAAGTATTCCCTTCTAAGAGTAATTAACTTTCAGGTTTTCGATATGCGAAACCACAAAAATTGTTTCTTAAAGACAATAAAATAAAGTATTGCGCCTTATAACCTAATACTTAATCAGTACTTTTAGGGTTTGTCTAGCACTTAATTATGGAAGAGATGTCGGCAACCGGAAAGACTGCCAATACTGAAGAAAGAGAAAACCAATTCATAACCCGCTAACGTTTGCAACGCTGAAGATAATTTGTGTCCTACACGGGTGTAAGAGAAAACGGTCACGACCTGCGTGTTTGCAGGTCGACAACCAGTAACAGATTGGTGAGGTGCAGAAAGCTCCGGCAATTAGAAAAATTGATCAGCAAAATCGCGACATCAACGGGTTAAATTAACATACAACCTGGGCAATTCTTTTGGTAATTGGGCAGGATCTTTAATGACAACAAAGCCGTTTTTACCAAACAGATATGGCAGATATTCATCAGCATCGTCATCAATCGTCACGCAAAAAGGCTGAAGCCCTGCTCGCTTGGCTTCAATAATAGCCATGCGGGTGTCCTCCACCCCGTAACGCCCTTCGTATAAATCCAGATCATTGGGTTTACCGTCCGTCACTATCAGGAGCACACGCTGATGGCTTTTCTCGTTCGACAACACCTTGATTGATTGCCGGATAGCAGCGCCCATACGAGTGTAATACCCCGGTTTGAGGTGCTGAATGCGCCCCCGTATCTGATCGGAATAGCGCTCGTTGAAGTTCTTAATGAGGTGATAGCGCACGTGATCCCGCTTTCGGGATGAAAAACCGTAAACAGAGAAACGATCACCCGTGGCAGCCAAGGCCTCACACAATAATTGCAGGCTATCTTGCACCACATCAATCACACGCTGATCGTTATTAATCCAGGTATCGGTCGATAAACTTAAATCCGCCAGGATCAAACACGACAAGTCTCGTACCTGATTATTAAAGGTGCGGTAAAAGCCTTGCTCACCGTTATCGCTTCCGGCCTTGGCATCCGCAACGTGATGCAGCCAATTGTCCAAGTCCAGCTCTTCACCATCCTGTTGACGGTTTAGCCATTGCCGTACGGGTTTCAACCCGGAAAACTGCCGCCGTAACTTGGCCGCATCAGCACGTAGATGCGATGGTAACTGACCAACCGCCAAACCATCTGCATCGTCCGGCTCACCCAACATAGGTTGCAAACAACAATAGTTTTCCCGATAACCTTGACTGCGATAATCCCACTCAGGCAACAAGATGCCTTCACCCAATCTGAGATCATCGTGATCTGATGCGGGTAAGTCCAAGTCAAACTTAATACTCGATGACGCCGCCTTACGATCTCTGGAAACAGAAATCACATCCAGGTCATCCGCTACGCTTTCTGCATCCTCTTCATCAGTGTCGTCTCCTGCTCGATCCACCGGAACAAATTCACTGAAGCTAAACAGGTTTTCCAAACGAAACACCATCAAGCCGTGATTCTTGTCATAACTTTCAATTCGTTCACCTTGCTTGCGCTTGCCGTGCTTCTTTTTACCGCTGGAAACAGAATTACTATCATCATCTTCTATGGGCGACGGCATAGTCATGCACGCACTCATGTTG
>JBFHTA010000222.1:0-6760 GCA_041590855.1 Pseudomonadales bacterium | reverse complement strand
GAGAATAATGCGTTGGGCGGGGGCGTCCAGGGTGATGTTACGGCCAGCGATGTCCGTAATCTGGATGCTAGCATGGCTTAAATTAATGTGGCTGATGCTCAAGAACAGCAACCACCACAGACCCTTCAGATAACGGGAGGGCATGTGAATGCGATTTACTAGGGTGTGGAGCGATTTATTCATAGACGGTTGGCTTTGGCAAATGATTGAAGGAGGCCGAAGGTGCTCTTCCTTGAGCGTCCCACCGGAGTACGGTGGGAAATTACTTCCTGGGCACGAACTTGCGCGGTTATTGACTTACCACTGGTAAGCCAAAGACACACGAACATCACGACCGGGTTCCGGCAAGCCAATCGGGTCGGCGCTTTCTCTCATGGAGAAGAAAGTCCCCTGATCAAAGTAAAACTTGTCGAACAGGTTGTTGACCGCAAGGCCTAATGTTAGATCGTCTGTCGGTAGCCATTGCAGGTAGGCATCGTGTACGCCATAACCGGCTTTTTCGTCTTGACCATCGGGTACGTCTTCCAGACGCTCAACCATGCGGCTGTTCCAGCCCACCGTTAAATCGTGACGTGCTTGATATTCGACGCCAGCAGTCCAGGTGCGTCCGTAGGCAGTCCCGAGCCCCATGTCACCACTGGCCAGCGGCTCGCCACCAAGCTCGGGTTTGCTATGAGCGACGCCTGCATTCAGGGTCAGACTGTCCCAGAAGTACGCCATACGCAGGGCATAACCTTTGACTTCAACCTCGTCTTTAAAGCTGTAACGCACGCCTTGTGAACCACTTATGATTTGCGCGTTTTCAATGGTTTGTTTGAAGATTTCCCCGCTCGCGGCAAAGTTACTTCCTTCGTATTTAAAGCCGAATTCGATGTTGTCCGACTCTTCCGCTTGCAGTTCGGACAGCGGAATGTCCCCATCAATGTCCGGCCCCTGGTAGCTGGTCAGTCCACGGTTCAAGTATGGGAATTCAAGGAACCAGGCTTCCGGGCTGCTGACGCCTTTAAAAGCCTGGGCGTAGCTGGCGAAGACTTCAAAATCTTTGGTGAGATCAAAGCTCAGTGTTGCGTTCGGGCTAAAAGCACTGTCGCTGATATCGACGCCTTGATTATCGGTGTAGTCGTAATGGTCATAGCGCAAGCCGGTGCTCAGGCGTAAGGCAGGCATCAGCTCGATATCCGCTTGAACAAACAGCGCTTGTACCTGGGTTTCTTCGTCATCGAAGTTATCCACATAACCTTTTACCAGATAGGCTTCGTCTTCACGGTACTCGGCCCCATAGGCCACTTGGTGCTTTCCAAAGCGGCTGATGTTTTTCAGGTTTACGCCCCAACTTTCGATGCCTGCGCCGTGGGCTTTGCCATCGTAATAGTCGCGGAAGGTCCAGGTCGGTGGCGGCCCCGCTGGTGGCCAGTTGGCAGCGTAAACATCCCCTTTCTTGGTGAGGTAATTGTCGTTGTAATAAAAGGTGGTATATAGATCAATCCAGGCCGATTCAGGATCGTAACCATAGTTGAAAATGGCCGATTCACGGTGGGTTTCTTGTGGAACTAAGGTACTTGGGTACGCGGGATGCAAACCGATGTCGATCATGTTGGGTCGGGCAAACCGGTGGCCATCGTCGTCGTATTCTTCGTAACTGAAGGCCAGATAATGGTCTTCCTGTAATGTCCCGCTGACTTTCAGCCGGACAGACTGCTGCTCGTATTCGGTGTTGTCCACTTCGTCGCCGTGGCCATCGGTGTAGTTATCGCCCGTGTCGTAGTGGGTAACACTGGCCAGCACACCAAAGTCGTCGTTCAACAGGCCGTAGGCACTCAGGTGATTTTTCCAGCCTTGGTTGTTGCTGAAGTAGGCGGTTTTCATTAAAGCGCCAAACCGCTCACCAGGGCGGAGCATATCTTTGGCGTCTTTCAGGTTGAAATGAATGGCTCCGCCCAGAGCGCCCGCGCCGTCAGTGGCGTTGCCAGCACCGGCCTTGATCACTACGTTTTTAATTAATTCAGGTTCTACATTCACGCGGCCTTGGTGGTGATAGAGATAACCGGCCTGGGTGGCGCCATCAATGGTGACGTTTAACAAGGTGTCTTCAATGCCACGGACATAGATTTTTTGCGCTACAGGCAAACCGCCGCCGACGGTGATCGAGGGTTCGTGACGGAACATGTCTTCCAGGTCGGTGACTTGGCGCTTCTCAATCATGTCGTCGGTCAGGCTAACGTTGAAGCCGTTTTCTTCCGTGCCGATTACCTGAATGGTGCTGGTTTTCGCGGGTAAGGTTTGCTCCGTAGTGCTGGTGATCTTGGAGGCGTCGATACCTGCAGTGAGGTCGTTGGAGGTGGTATCCGTGGCGTGTGCATAGCTCACGTGAGCAGCGGCAACTGCGATCGCCAGATAACTGACGCTACTCGCTCGCTTAGTGTTCTTCATTACCTTCTTCCTGTGCGTGATCATAATGTTTTTAATGTTAATGATTATCATTTATGATATCACCGACGGCTTGGCCAAACAGACAAGAACGTTATTCGTAACTGACAAAGTGTTATGCGATACGGTCATGCATAGTGTGGGGGATACTCATGAGCAGCAATACCGTTTTTTTAACAGACCTCAAAGACCTGCAATCCCGATTGGGAGGCAGTCAAAACATTCGCGGGGTGGATGCCGAGCAACCTGTGATCGCCGGGCACTTTCAATATCTGACGTTTCAATCGGGTCTGTCGATGCATGCCATGGATGCCGTCGAACACCAGAACACCGAAAGCACCATGGAATTACCGGAAGGGCTGAGTTTTAACTTTATGTTTTCCGGTACCATCGACTTCTCCTTTGCTGATCAACAGTACCGTATCGGGCCTGATCAGCGCCGGGTGTCCTGCTCGGTGATCATTAATAATTCGATGGACATTCTGACCCGTTCCATGTGTGCGGGTATGCACATTAAAAAGGTGAATGTGTTTGTGGAGCGTCATTGGTTAGCCCGTCGTTGCAATTCACCGGAAGAGGTGGAACAACTCAACCGCCTGTTTGAGCAAAAGCGTGTCTATCAGTGGTTGCCGGAGCAGCCCTTACTGGACAAAGCCCTGCGTTTGTTTGAGGTAAACAAGGTTAAGGGATTGGCTGACCAGTTAGCCGCTGAAGCCTTAACGCTGGATTTGTTGGCCGGGTGTCTTAATCATTTACATCGGGATCTGGAGACACAACGAGAAGGCACATTATTACCGGGGGCCAACCCATCGCAGGCATTGAAACAGGCCATTGATCAGGCGTTGGATCTTGCCTTGGATCATGGGGCGACTCTGGCAGATATTGCGGCGACTCTGGGAATGAGTGAACGTACCCTACAGCGTCGATTTCAATCTGCATTTCATCAATCGGTGTCTTCGTATCTGCGACAGAAGCGGTTAGAACAGGCCAAGAAAGCCTTGGCCATTGAAGGGCGGAGCATAGGTGAAGCGGCGTACCTGGCCGGTTACAACCATTGCTCCAATTTTGTGAATGCCTTTAAAAAGCAGTTTGGCATGACCCCGGCGGAGTTCGTGAAAACCCACCAGGGATTAAGGCATTAATCCGGCATCTCAAGCTGTTCCTTTATAGAAAGGCTAACAACCCTTTGAAAGCGTAGGCGATCATGGCCAGGCTGGTGACCCCGGCCAGGTAGAGCAACACCGCATCGCGCACTGGATGTTTAGGTGCTTTCTTAATCATGTTTCTCTCCTATCTTAATCATGCTCGCTTCAATCAGTAGCCGTCTTTCAATGAGGTTTTGCCACTGAAGGTTTTATAGTTATACACGTTGTAAGCGATGATGATCGGAATGAACACCAGAATGCCGACCAGTGTGAAGTACACCGATTTGTCCGGGGCAATGGCTTCCCAGATAGTTAGGCGACCCGGGATGATGTACGGGAAGATTCCGGCCACCAAGCCCGCGAAGGCGGTGCCAAATAATCCCATCGCGTAGGCCAAGGGTTTAAGGCTGTGTTCGTGCTCAGAGTTCAATCTATTCCACAGCTTATAGGCGAAGAACACGGTCAGTAATGGCATAGGCGCTAACCACAGACTGGACGGCCAATCCAACCAACGAGCGGCGATGGCCGGTTGTTCCAGCAGCATTTCGACACTGACCATGGCAAGGAAGAACAACATGCCGATCAGTAACACCTTGGCGAGCATTTTGACTCTTTGTTGCAAACCATTTTCGGTCTTCCGAATTAACCAGCACGCCCCCAATAAGGCGTAGCCAACGACTAAGGCCACGCCGGTATGAATGGAGAACGGCGTCAGCCATTGGATTGGCTCGTCCAGGGATTTGGGGGACGACATGTCGCCCACCAAGGCACCCAGGATTAATCCCTGGCAGAAGGTCGCAAGGGTGGAGCCGACAGCAAAGCTGATGTCCCACCATTTCTGGCTGGAATCGGCTTTAAAGCGGAATTCAAAAGCAACGCCGCGAAAGATCAAGGCAATCAGCATGAGGATGATCGGAATGTAAAGATTCGACAGCACATAGCTGTAGACAGAGGGGAAGGCCACAAACAGCACCACGCCACCAAACACCAGCCAGGTTTGGTTACTGTCCCACAGGTGGGCGAGGCTTTTCATGGCCAAGCCTTTGTCTTCCGGACTGTTTAATAATGGCGACAGAATGCCCACGCCCAGAGAGAATCCGTCCAGCAGAACGTAGACTAAAATGCCGAAGCCGATCAGTAACAGGTAAACAAGTGCGATATCCATTAGCGATCTCCTTTGTGGGTATCCAGATAGTTCGACATTTCCTGGGTGTAACCAACATCCACCTGAGCCGGGTTCAGTGTCGCCGGTAAGTCTTCGTCGTCCTGAGCGGTTAGGTCATCAATGGATGGCGGCCCTTTACGAACCAGTTTGCGCATGAAATACAGGTAGGTGATGAACAGAATGCTGTAGACAGTGACAAACAGTGCCAGGGTAAAGGCCACCTGTTGGGCAGGTAGCGGTGAAACTACTTCGGTGGTGCGTACCAACCCTTGTACCAGCCATGGTTGGCGTCCAACTTCCACCACATACCAACCGGCCAAGGTGGCAATCACTCCCGCCGGAATCATCAGTACCGAGAAGGTTAATAAGGGTTTGGACTCAAACAGACGATGCTTGCGTCTTGCGTACCAACCGGCCAGACCGAGCAATAGCATTAAACCGCCCAGCCCAAGCATGATACGGAAGGAATAGAAGACCACGGCTACCGGCGGGCGATCGGTTTTTTCCACCTGATCCAGACCGGCAATTTCCCCATCCAGATCGTGTTTGATGATCAAACTGGCGGCTTTGGGGATGACGATTTCAAAGTGGTTGGTTTCTTGTTCCTGATCAGGAATGGCAAACAAACGTAGATCTGCGCCGCGTTCGGTTTCCCAGATGCCTTCCATCGCAGCCAATTTTACCGGTTGATGTTCCGCTACGTTCAGACCGTGGAAATCGCCCACCACAATTTGCAGCGGTGCCAATATCAAAATGGCTTTCATCGCAAACGAGAAGCCCACTTTGGCGAATTCACTGTGTTGATTCTTTAACAGGTAGTAGGCGTGAATCCCGGCAATCAGCAACGAAGCCGACAAACAGGTGGCTAATAACATGTGTGCCAAACGATAGGGGAATGACGGGTTGAAGATGACTTCCAGCCAGCTGGTCGGGTGGAAGACACCATCAACAATTTCATAACCTGCCGGGGTGTGCATCCAGGAGTTAGCGGCCAGAATCCAAAAAGAAGAGAATACCGTGCCGATGGCTACAGTACAGGTGGCGATGAAATGTACCTTGGGCGACACCCGGTTCCAGCCGAATAACATAATGCCCAGAAAACCGGCTTCCAGGAAAAATGCGGTGAGCACTTCGTACGCCAGCAGCGGGGCCAACACCGGGCCAACAATGGTGGAGAACTCACTGAAGTTGGTGCCGAACTCATAAGAGAGCACCACGCCGGACACCACGCCCATGCCAAAGGTGATCGCAAACGGCTTCATCCAGAACTTCACTTGTTGCAGGTAGACCGGATTGCGGGTTTTTAGCCAGAGTCCTTCCATGATGGCGATGTACAGCGACAAGCCAATGGTGATGGTCGGAAACATGATGTGATAACTCACGGTAAACGCAAATTGGATGCGCGAAAGAAAGCTTGAGTCGGGTAACGAGGTTAGCAGCTCGAACATGGTTTCACCCTAATGGTTAGTTTCACTCGACGTGATTTGGATTCCCCCTGAAGGATAGCGTGTCATTGTTTAGGTATTCCTTCACAACCGCACGCCATCTCACCCCAAAACAGCAAGGGCAGTGCCAATATTTATGTGTGTTTTCCTAACTGGTTGGTTTTATAGGTTTTTATTTGTTTTGTTGGAAATTTTTGAGTAATGGCTGATTAAAAACTGGTCTATCAAAACAGGGCTGTGTAAACTTTGTAGACGTATTTGAGTTGGGTAGGTGTAAAGTAAGTTTACGCTTTTCTGTAGGTCATGTTCTAACGGATGCACACATGGACATCTCGGTTCTTTTCAATACCAGCTTGTGGACGACCGTACTGACTGCGCTTGGGGTGGCGGTATGGTTATGGAGTCGCCGCCGGGAAGATGCCAGTTTACCGGCACTTGCCGGTTTCTGTTTGTCCATGGCTATTTGGTGTCTCGGACACATTTTTGCCTTGCAGCAACAACCCCAGTTTGCGGTGCCATTGTTATTAGCGAACCCGTTACTGCCCACCAGTTTTCTGCATTTTGTGATCGTTTGGTTG
>JBFHTA010000221.1:0-6832 GCA_041590855.1 Pseudomonadales bacterium | reverse complement strand
GGGTTATGTTCAATCAACGCAATGTTCTGTTTCTTATAGTGTGGGTTGGGGTGTTGAAGTTCGTATAAAAACTCGGACACATCCTGGTGACGCATCATAGGGTCAAAGGCGATGGCCTTTTGAATGGCTCCGTCAATCCAGAAAGGCACAAGCGGATTGTGTTCGTAAGTGGGCGTGTATTTCAGTTTCTGATAAGCACTTTTAGAACGACAATGGTTTAATTTTCCGTGGAAGGGCTCTTGGCCGGTGAGCATCTCGTAAAGAATGACCCCCAGTGAAAACACTTCTGATCGGATCGTGCTTTTGAATTCCAAAACCGTTTCCGGTGAAGAATATCCTGCTGTTCCTAAAATGCCGTCCTGCTCGATGGGGGAGGCGATTTCAGCAATTCCTCTGGCATGACAGGAACCAAAATCAATGATCTTGGCCTCGCCATTTCGATCTAACATGATGTTTCCGGGCTTGAGATCCTGGTGCAGGGTTTCCTTGCGGTGAAATGCCCGAACGCCTTTTATGATTTGTTCAAAGATGTACAAGACTTCCTGAATGTGCGGCTTTGGGTGCTCGTTAATCCAGCGTTCTAAGGTAATGCCTTCAACATACTCTGTCAGATAATACAGGCAGGACTTGCGGCGAGTGGGTTCAATTACTTTGACCACGTGTGGATTTTGAATGCGGCTGCCAATCCAGCTTTCCATAATAAAGCGCTCTATGTAGGCAGGATCATCTTCGTAATTAACCGACGGGGTTTTCATGGTTAACACCACATCGGTTTCGGTGTCCCTTACCCGATAAAGCTGGCTGCGGTTACTGGCGTGAAGTTCTTTTTCGATTTTGAAGCCATCCAGCGTCATGCCTTCTTCCAAATACGGCGGAAAGGGCAGTTCGGTCAGTTTCTGGGTGACATCGTTGACGTCCTGCTTTGGCAGTGCATCTACCCGAATAATCTGGCAGCTCAGATTGTCGTTACTTTTGTTTTCCAGCGCGGCAGCAATCAATTGCTCGCAATAAAGTTCCAGGTCCGGTGCGTCGGCCCGAGAGGCTTCCACCAATACATCTTTTAACTGTTTGCTCTTAATAAAATCATGAATGCCATCGGTAGAAAGCAGGAAAAGATCGCCTGCCTCCACATCCAGAGTCCGGCAATCCACATCGAGGTTCACATCTAACCCCATGGCTCTGGCCAGATAGGATTGCTGATCACTGATGTAGGTGGTGTGATCTCGCGTAAGCTGTTCAAATTCGTTGCCGCGCAATCGATAAATACGGCTGTCGCCCACATGAAAAATGGTGGCAGTCTGGGATTTGAAAATAATACAACTCAGGGTGCTGACATAGCCCTTGCCAGCGTCGATAAAATGTCGACCTTGGCCATAGAGCCAACGGTTCAGAGCGGTCAGTACTTTGGTAGTCGACTTTTTTACACCCCAGGTGTCTGGCGTAGAGTAGTAATCGTAAAGAAAATTTCGAACGCAAGTCTCACTGGCTTCTTTACCTGCTTCGGCTGCACTGACTCCATCGGCAATGATGGCAACAGCCCCTTTGTTGCTTAACAAACTGCCTTCGGGAATACGAATGCCGATGGCGTCTTCATTATCGTCTTTGATACCGGCCACCGATTTTTGTCCTACCGTAAACTTTGAATCAGTGTGTAGGTGCCAATCGCTCATAGTATTTCCCTTAAGTATTCAAGCCAGCAGGCTAACAGCGCTCTGGTGTTGCCATTTCCCGTACCTTTCCATGGATCATGATGAATTTCAATAAAAGCTGTAATATCGGGCATGCTTTACTCTGAATTGGTTGAAAAGTGGTCAGAATTCTCTATGATCAATTTATTAGTAGACGATCGGTCGAAAAATAATAACAACAGGAAACCAATCATGACGTCACAGCTGCCTGGCCCAAAAGGCCACTTTTTATTGGGGTCTATCAAACCGTTTACCCAAGATCTTCTGAATTTTCTGACCCATACCCGGCAAGAGTACGGTGATTTTGTACAGTTTCGGTTAGGGCATGTCCGATCATTTCTGGTTTATCGACCACACTTAATTCGGCAGGTGCTGGTGTCAGATCAGGAAAAATTCATCAAGAATCGTAACTTCTGGCGACATTTTACCTCTCTGTTTGGCTTGGGATTGCTGACGAACGAAGGGCACTCATGGCGAGTTCACAGAAAGCTATCGGCTCCGGCATTTCAACCTAAACGCATTGCTCATTATGTAGATTTCATGGTCAGCTTTACCCGGGATATGATGAACGGTTGGCAAGAAGATGCGCCGGTGGACTTACACGATCAGTTGATGGAAGTTACCGCAAAAATTGTGGCTAAAGCTCTGTTTGATGCTGATCTGGAAGAACACAGCGAGCCCTTGCTTGAGGCAATGCATACCTTGGAAAGCCTGATACCGGTAAGAATGGCGCGGCCTTTTATGTGGATGGACAGTATTCCGAATCGATCCAATATCAAATATTGGCAGGCGTTGCGCAAGTTGAATCAGGTGGTGGATGGCTTTATTCAACAACACCGATCGAAAGAAGGTGAGGGAGAGGAAAATCGCTCTTTGTTGTCCGTTCTTATGCAAGCGCGTTACGAAGACGGGTCTGGTCTGTCGGACAAACAACTGCGGGATGAGGTGATCACACTGTTTCTTGCGGGGCATGATACAACCGCCATTACCTTGTCCTGGGCGTTTTACTTATTGGCTTTGCACCCGGAAAAACGTTCCTTGGTTGAGCAAGAGGTGGACTCTGTATTGGGAGGGAAAGCCCCTACCTGGGACGATCTCAAACGCTTAAGTTTCACTCGTTCGGTCGTTAAAGAAACCCTGCGGCTGTATCCGGCGGCGCATTTGATTGGTCGTGAAGCCTTGGAGGACGTAGAGCTGGATGGTGTGACCATCAAAAAAGGCGACAGTGTTTTACTTAGCCCTTGGGTAATGGGGCGTGAAGCCCAATATTTTGAATCGCCCTCAGAGTTCATGCCGGAACGTTGGACGCCGGAGTTTGAAAAGCAGTTACCCAAAGGGGTGTATTTTCCCTTCAGCGCCGGCCCTCGGGTGTGTATTGGTGAAGGTTTTTCGATGATGGAGGCTATCATCCTGTTGGCAACCATTACCCAGCAGTATCGATTGGAATACGACGCATTGGCTCCGGTAGAGCCGTTTCCTTCAATCACCTTGACCCCTCAAGGCGGAATTAAAATGAGCATTTCCCGGCGTTTACCACTCGATAGACCAGAGACTCCTAAATCGACCGCCACCCAGGTGTGAGGTGGCGTATGTCGTGTATTGGTTCTTTATCGCTCTTAATCCTGGAAATCAGGTTCCTTCGACTGCACTCAGAGTCTGAGCGTCAGAAGTCGTAAGAAAGCATGACCTTATCCTAAAAAAGCACTACACTGCTTGGCGATTTGAATGTTACCAAATGTAAGTATTTTGCTAGGCAGCCATTTTTTGGCGACCTTCTGAGTGAAGTTCATCGATTTGGTTTCTAACCAGAGACATGTATCTCAAACCGGTGTCAGGACGTACTATGCAGCAAATTGCGAGACGAATCTTTAATAGTAATATCAAGAAAACCCTCCAACAAAGTATTCAGAAACCTTCCGAGGTGGTTAGCCTCTACAAGCAGACCAAAGAAAACGCCAAGCAGCGCTTTTTCAATGCGGATACGCTGGTTCAGGCTGAAAAAACACCGTTTGAAACCATTCATACGAACGACATAGTTACTTTACGATATTACCCGCCATTAACCTGCGACAGTATTCAGGTAGAAGACGGCCAGGGTGGCGAGTTTACCGTTCCGGTTGAGAAAAAGACGTTACCAGTGCCTTTGGTGTTGGTGTCGCCGTTAGCGGTGAATATGTACATTTACGATCTGTTTCCTAAGCGCAGCCTGGTCAAATATCTGAGAGCCAGAGGATTCGAGTTGTATTTGGTGGATTGGGGCCGTCCGGGCTGGCGGCAAAACCACTTTGCCATTGAAACCTACATCACGGATTTTCTGCCAGAGATGATTGCCAAGGTTCGTGAACACAGTGGCAAGCAAACGTTGTCGCTGCATGGCTGGAGTTTTGGCGGAATGTTCAGTGCGGCTTATTCTGCTCTGGACAAAGATATTAAGAACGTAGCCTTGATCGGCGCGCCTTGCGATTATCACGCCAACGGTGAATTAGGTGTTCAATACCAGCGAATTTCACGCAATTTGCGATGGTTAGAGAAGCGCACCGGATGGCGCGTTCATAATACCCGTCAACGTTGGTGGCGTTCACCAGGCTGGGCTAATGCAATGGCCTTCAAGTTGACAAATCCGGTGGGCAGTATTCAGGGGTATGTGGATTTGTTGAAAAATCTGCACGACGAGGAATACATTATTTCGCACGCTACTAATGGCGCATTTTTAGATGACATGGTGGCCTATCCTGGGGCGGTTATTCAGGATGTTATCCAGTTTTTATGGACGGACAATGTCATGGCGAAAGGCGAGTTGCCGTTGCGTAACTTACGCGCCCATTACAGTGATGTTACTGCCAACTTGTGTTTGATCACCGGTAAGCAAGACCCTGTGGTAACTACCGACTGTAGTATTAAGTTGTTGGATCACGTAGCCAGCACAGATACTTATCACCAGGAAGTAAAAGGCGGGCACATGGGGATTCTTTCGGGCAGCCGTTCCACTACGGAAATCTGGCCTCAAGTGGCGGATTGGTTGATCGAGCGTTCTCAGTAGTCGTTTTTTCCGCAGAACCTTCTTTAAGGTTCTCCCTACAAAAACGGGATTGGCGAATCGCCTTTTCCGTTTTTGGGTTTGCTAAGTGAGGCTTGCCTTTAAGCGTTCCCCAGGTAGGTTTCTAAAATACTGATCAGCTGTTCCGGCTTGAAGGGTTTGGGCAAGTGACAGTCCATCCCGATTTCTTTGTAGAGTTTTACATCTTCGGTCATGACGTTGGCCGTCAGGGCTACAATGGGGGTGGTTTGATTGAAACTGTCCGTTCTGATTATTCGTGTTGCTTCCATGCCGTCCATCTCTGGCATTTGAATGTCCATAAGAATCAGGTCAAATACGTCGACCTGTGCTTTTTCAACGGCAATTTCACCATTATCTGCTGTGGTGACCCGTAATCCAAATAACCCCAGCATTTCTTGAGCAATGAGCTGGTTAATAGGGCTGTCTTCCACCAATAAAATGTGCTTTCCGTTGAAGTTACATTGAGACATTAACGTGGAGGTTGCTGTTTCATGGCTTTGTTCTTTTGCAAGACACTCTATCACTTTTAAGGTATTAAACGGTGTTTCAATACTGTAAAACGTATGCTCTAACGATTGGGTCAGCTCATGAATCTGATCGGTATGACCAACCAGATAACAGCGCTTATCAGAGTGCTCTTGAAGTGTTGTTTTCAGGTGTTGGGCGTGCTCTTCAGAGATCGACTGGGGCAGCTCTATCAAGAGTGAATTGGCCTCTTCGAGCGGGACAAACTGAACACCAAAGCGTTCCAGCACTTCTTTTGCATTGAGATTGAACTGCTCGTCAATATCAAAATGCGCGTGCACATCCAACCAATGAATGTGCTTGCCTGACAGCTCACTTTTCAATGCATCTGAACAGAATAGAGTGGTGTCGCTTGGTTCGATGGGGAACCGCAACGTGAAGCAGGAGCCTTCATCGGGTTTGCTTTCTATTGAAACCTGCCCACCCATCAGCTCTGTCAGGCTTTTCACAATGGAAAGACCTAATCCTGTACCACCGAATTTCCGTGTCGTTGAAGGATCAGCTTGGCTGAACTCTTTGAACAAGTGTTGAATGGCCTCTTCAGGGATACCTATACCAGTATCAGAGACACGAATGATCAGGGTTTTGCTGTCTTGATCAAAGGTGGCTTCCAGTTGAATAAACCCGTCTTCGGTAAATTTGATGGCATTGGACAGCAGGTTTGTCAGAACTTGTTGAAGTCGGGCCGGATCACCTTCAAAAAAAGCAGGCAGTTCAGGTTCAATCAATAAGTAAAATCTTAAGCCTTTGTCTCGTGCGCTTGCACTCATGGTCGCGGATAGCCGCTCAAATACATCCGCAATATCTACTTGTGTCACTTCCAGTTCAAATTTTCCGGACTCTATCTTGCTCACATCCAGAATGTCGTTGATGACATGAAGCAGGGCATCACTGGACAGAATCACTTTGTCCAGATAATTAATGACTTCCGGCTTTACAGCTTTCTGTCGGGCGAGATTGGTGAGCCCGATGATGCCATTTAACGGGGTGCGTATTTCATGTGACATGTTGGATAAGAAGCGGCTCTTTGCCTGGGTAGATTCTTCTGCCGCATTCCTTGCCTGTGTCAGTTGTTCTGCTTGAACCTGAAGCGCCTGACTCATCATTTTTTGTGTGAGTAATTGGCGTGTGATCAGAATAAGGAAGATGAGTGCTATTACTCCGATCGCACTCAGGATGTAGATCTGAATGGAAAGGCTTTGGCTCCAATGTTGTTGAATCAGTAAACTTTGCTCCTGGGCAGCATGTACTACCTGACGGCTATAGCGATTCCAAAGTTTATACGCCTTGCCCAGTAACTTGTGAAAGGCTTCCGTATTATGACGGTCATTTTCATTTTTGGGCATGTAGAAGCCCAGTTGATCCAGATACTGCAGAAACTCAATCAGTGTCGCCGGATCGCCGTGTTTTTGATGAAATGCGCGGGTAACATCACTCTTTAAATCATTCGTGATGCTGGCTTTCATAACCCGGAATTGCATTTTTAGTTTTTGATGAGATCTGGCCGTCGGATTATCCCGAAATGCCTGGCTGGCCAATTGGATAGACATTACTTTATTTC
>JBFHTA010000220.1:0-6849 GCA_041590855.1 Pseudomonadales bacterium | reverse complement strand
GTGGGAGGAAATAATTCAAGAGGAGGCAGCCGTGCAAGTTTCCTGACCGAAGTACTCTTTGGTGAAGAGCTACGAGCGTCTCAAAGCCTTGATGATATCACCACTGATCATACAACGATGTTGAATGCGTCGGAGTTGCGCTTGGTGGCAGAATGGATTGATCTGGGTGCTCAGTATATGAATACGCCGTATGAGCCTGGCGCGGGTGATGACGGTTTCTTTGCTGTGGATGAAATTCGTAGCTCAGTTTCCAGCTTGAATTTTGATCGTTTTGAGGAAGAAGTACATCCGGTATTGACCCGATGGTGTGCTCGTTGTCATCAGCCTTTTGGAGGAGACGGTGTATCCGGGCTGTTAAATGGAAACTTTGAATTTACCAAGTTTATTCTGACTGGTAGTGTGGAAGGCGACTTCAATATTACGGCGTCAATGATTCACGATGTTGCATCACCGGACACAACGGCCTTGCTGACTCGCCCGGTGTCTGATGCAATCAGTCCAAATCCGTTACATCCTCAAATCGAAGTGGCTAATCCGGCGTATCCGGAAGACGCGTCTACCGATCCCGAGGCCCCTAACTACGTACCGACCGATCCTGATGATCCTGACTATATTTCCCCCACCATCTTTGTTCCTATTTGGGAAACGACCTCTACCGAGTATCAAACCGTTAGGGCATGGATTTTGGCTGGGCCATAACGCAAGGTTTTAGGCTCAGATTCTTGCCCAAACGGGTTAACAGACTAAGGTATAAAAGGGCTGTCACTTAGGTGCACAGCCCTGATGTTAGAGGAGACTATGGACGTTTTGGTCAATACACACAGAGGAGCTGAGACTTTGACTCGAATTTGGCAATCTTTTTTCGCATTACTGAGTATTACTTTGCTTACAGGTTGCGGCGATTCAGTAAAAAATGAAGAGGTAGCGATTAATCAACAATTGATTTTCGAAGACTACCAAACCAGCGTTAATGCTATTTTTGATATGGATATTGATGGTAAAGTCTGCTCCTCGTCCGGGTGTCATGACATTGGTAATGGTTCGGGCGGTGGTTTGAAACTGTATCGAAATGCTGCACCGGATTCGTTTGAAATGGATTTTAATTACCGAGTTGCCCAATCTTTGTCTAACCTGACAACGCCTAGTCAGAGTAAATTATTGTTAGAACCCCTTGCCGGGACATTTTCTATCACCGGAAGCCATGCGGGCGGTGACATTTTTCCCAATACCAATGATCCGAATTATCTAACCATTCTTGCGTGGATTTCCAACCCTGAAGAAGTGACCAGCGGAGACGCGCCTTAATGCTCAAGCCTCTCTTTTTATGGTCTCTCTTTTTACTGATTGTGCCTTTCACTGCGGTTGCAGAATCCGATCAAACTGCTTCTGAATACGTTGTTCTAAAGGTTGAAGACACTTACGTCGATTTATATACCGGCCCCGGTTATGGTTTTCCCAATCACTACAGTGCTAAGAAAGGCGAAACGCTTGAAGTGATTCGACGTCGCACCACGTGGTATCGGGTGGTAACGGATACCGGTGAAGAAGGCTGGGTAGAAGAAGAGCAGTTATCATCATTGAAGCTACTGCACGGTGATGGACAAGATTTTAAACAAGCCGTGCTGGAGGACTTTCACGATGCTCGGTTCGAATTGTCCGTTTCCATGGGTACCTTGGCGGAAGACACCCAGTTTAATGCCCGGCTTGGCTATAAGATCTCTGAGTTCTTAGAAGCCGAGGCGTTTTATGGTCAGGCATTTAACGACTTTGCCGATACGCGCTTTTACGGGGTGGGAATTCAAGGAAAGCCTTTGCGCGGTCGTCGCTGGGAACCTTATATTGGCTTGGCTATGGGGGAGTTGCAGAATGACCCGAACAGCACTGTCATTGGTGGTCAAACAACAAAAGACGACATTACTATGGTGCAAGCCGGATTGCGTTTTTACTTTACGCGTAACTTTGTACTGCGTGCGGAATATGGTCGTATGCTGCTGCATGTTGATGAAGATCGTCGCGATGATTTTGATATGGTAAGTGTGGGAATAGGAGCCTTCTTTTGATTAAGCTTTTAGATGCAATGATGCGAACAATGACTTTGGTAATACGATATACAGTATTCGTCAGCGGGCTTTGGCTGGTCGTGCCTTTGTCTGTTGCTGCAGAGTCGGGAGAGGAGGCAGGCGAAGCTGCAGAGAGTAACGAAGTTTCAGGCAATGAAGAAAACAGTGAATGGATCTATAAGCCGGATTTAAGTGCTGAAGATGTGGATGTTCCGGCCATTGATACTGAGAACTTTGAAATTGGTGTTATGGCTGGCTTGATTTCGTTTGAAGACTTTGGCTCTGAAACCTTCCAGGGTGCAAGGCTTGCTTTTCATCCTCTGGATTTTCTTTTTGTTGAAGCCAGTTGGGCAGAATCAGAAATTAACGATGATAACTACCGTCGTTTTGGCGTGCCTTTGTTTCAAAACGAAACTGAAGAAGTGGAGTTTTATGATTTCTCGGTAGGGCTTCAATTAATGCCGGGTGAAGTCTTTATTGGTAAGTGGGCCTTTCCTTCGTCCTTGTATTTGATTGGAGGCATTGGCAGTACCTCGATTTTGGATGAAGATCTGGAAACCTATAATCTGGGGGTTGGTGTACGTGTGCTGGCGACTGATTGGTGGGCGTTTCGTGTGGAAGCCAGGGATTATTTCTTTGAGTCAGATTTATTAGGCGAAGCAGAAGAGAAACATAACTTGTCTGTGTCGATTGGCACAGGCATTTTCTTCTAAGGTCGAAGCAAGCGAACGGGGTAGACTATGAAATTGGCAAGAATACTATTAACTGTATGTCTGTTGATCGGAGTCGGAGTCTCCTCTGCAGGGCAGAAAGCATCGGATTTTGCGTTGAGATCAGTGTCTGACGGAAATATTCGACTGAGTGAGTATTACGGCGATGTGGTGATGCTGAATTTCTGGGCAACCTGGTGTGGCCCGTGTAGGCAGGAGCTACCTGTACTGGAGGAGCTTCAAAAGAAATTCAAACGAGCAGGTTTTACAGTGTTGGCGGTTAATGTGGATACGCCGGATGTGGATGTGGCTGATTATTTAAGTGAATTTCAATTATCCTTTCCCGTACTGTTGGATCAGTCTCATGAGGTTGTTAAGAAATACAATATTCGGGCTATGCCAGGCAGTGTGTTCTTGAGTCGTGATGGAGAAATCAGGCACGTACATCTGGGCTACAAAGACGGCGATCAACGTAAATACGAGCAAATTATCGAAGCCTTGCTTAAGGAATAATAGGGAATGACATCACCATCGAAGGGTTTTGGGGTATTTCTGAAATCATGTGTATTAGCTGTGCTGGTTATTGTGAGTGCCGGTTGTTCCCAATTGCAGGAAATGACCAAGCTTCCGGAATTTCAGCCATGGGTTGCGCCTTATGAACGAGGCCTGCTAAGCCGCGAAGAAATGGTGAGAGAGCGGCATACCTATCCTTCCCAGTTTAGGGAACACGTGTATTCGGTGCGTGGTGCATCGCAAGGCGCCACAGGCAGTCAAGGAGGTGGCTGTGGCTGTAATTGATCTTTTTTTCTGTATGGAGACTCCTCGCTTAAGGTTCTTTCTTCGATTATTTCTGATTCCTGTAGTTATGGTTTCAACGGCTTGGGCGGTGCCTCTGCCGAAAGATAAGGCCGAAGCAACTTATCATTATTACGATGGTGGTGGCGTTGAAGTCACCGGGCCTGCATTGTTTATCCGAAAGTCGGTAGGTGATTCAGTGTCTGTGACAGGCAGCTATTACGTGGATGAAATTACTTCTGCTTCTATAGATGTGGAATCCTATGCAAGCCCTTATACCGAAGAGCGTACGGAATATTCTGTGTCTGCGGATTATGTAGAGAACGATGCCAAAATTTCCATTGCGTATGTTAATAGTGACGAGAGCGACTACCAATCCAACACCTTCCATTTTGATTATGCAGAAGAATTCTTTGGTGGTCTGACTACTGCGTCCTTAGGTTACTCTTCCGGAACGGATGATGTGATGAGTAACATTTCAGACTTTAAAGACACTGCGGATCATGATTTCTATCGTTTAGGCTTGTCTCAGGTGGTTTTACCTGAAATGATTATTCGAGCCAATTTCGAACATATCTCAGATCGAGGCTTTCTGGGAAGCCCTTATCGTAAAGCGTTAGTTAACGGTGTGTTATTCGATGAGAACTTACCTCGCACTCGTCGGAGTAACGCGTTTTCTTTGGGAGCGGATTACTTTATTGAGACATGGTCGACGGCTATTAAAGCTCAATACAGGTATTTTTCTGATTCGTGGGATATAAAAGCGGACGATTTTAGGTTATCTGCAACGAAATCTTTACAAACCCACTGGATCATAGAGGGATGGGTTCGTTATTATGGCCAATCCTCAGCAAGCTTCTATCAGGATCAGTTCTCGTCTGTTTTCACTTATCGCAGCCGGGACAAAGAGCTCAGTGATTTTGATTCTTATAGTTTAGGCTTCGGGGTAGAATACCTGTTTGAGGATATAAGTTGGTTAAAAACACCGTCTCTTGCCTTCGGAGCAGAGTGGATACGTTATCAGTACAACGATTTCTATGAGTATCTGAATGGTGATTTTAATCAGAACAATAATAAACAGCTTTACGAATTTGACGCGACAGTAGCCTATGTTTCCTTTAGCACCAACTTTTAAACGCTTGGTCTTCGTTGTATTTACTTGTTTACAATTAGCGCTTGCTTCTTTTGCCCACAGTGCCGGGTCGGTTGATGATGAAACCATTGTGCCTCTGCATGAGCAAGTTCAGTCACTTAAGAAAGTGGTATTAGAGCTGAATCGGGATTTGTATCTTCTCGAAGAAGAATTGCTGTTTCCGTCGAGCACACAACTAACGGTTTTCGTTTCTACTGAGACTGCTAACCTTTTTGAACTGGATTCAGTTTCATTGGAAATAGACGGGAAAGAGGTGGCGAACTATCTGTACACCGAAAAGCAGTCCACATCCCTGAAAAAAGGTGGGGTGCATCGTTTGTACGTAGGTCACCTTAAAACGGGTGATCATCAGCTTGTGGCTACGTTCCGAGGCTTGGGGCCGAAAGGTCGAGATTACCGACGTGTAACCGAACATTCTTTTTCCAAGGATACGGAAGCCAAGTTCCTAGAAATCAGTATTGTCGGGCAGTCTAAAGACTTGCAGCCTGAATTTCAGGTTCGTGAGTGGCAATAGTCGAGGTCTGTTTCGTGCTGTCCACTCATCTTTCCAGTTTATCTCATCGTCCTTCGTTGCGCCGAACGCTTTGCTCGTTTGCAACGGGGTTGGCACTATTTGCCTCTTTACCTGTTCTTGCAGATCAATCCGGTGATCAGACGCTAACGTCCGAACAGGCTCTGGCCAGGTTATCTTTAAAGCATGTCTCTTATTCCCAGCACCAAGAAGATTATTTAAACGCAATTACTGATGTGTTAGTAGCTGAAAGCAAGGGAATTTGGAATCATTTACCGGCTCAGGCTATCGATCCGGACAGTGCCTCTAAAGACCTATCTCAACCTCCTCGGCAAAATCTCACACTGATTGAAGCCAGCTTATATCACTACTTTGGAATGCAAAAAGAGGCTGAAAAACGCTACAAGCAGGTCATCGATCAGCCTTCGACTCATTTACCGACAGCATTTTTGTTGCTAACCCGGTATTACTATCAACAGCAAGATTATAAAAATGTGTTGAAATGGGTACAGAAAGTCGATGTGGAACAATTATCGGAAGAGCAAAAAAGCTACCGTTATCTTTACGAATTAGACGCCTATATTCGTCTAGGACAAAAGAACAAAGCCGAAGCTTTATTGGACTCATTGGATGATGAACAATGGTTTCCGGTACTGGCTTATAATGCCCAGCGTATGAAGCAGAAGGGTAATGCCAATCTCTCGTCGATTCAGCACGTTACGCAATCTGACTCCTGGTTTACTAATGATCCTGATGAGCTTGAGCCTTTGTTGAAAGAGCTTGAAGGGCACAAATTCTTGCAGCAGGGGATGGATGCGGCAAAAGCTAATCATTGGGCTACGGCTGTCGGTTACTTTAAACAGGTGCCTCCGAACTCAATAAGGACGGTCGAAGCAAGAAGGTGGTTAGCCTGGAGCTTAATGAAAGACGGTCAACTGACTTCAGCCAGCAAGGTGTGGCGTTCATTAACACGTGCGCCTTCCTATCAGGCTTTGGACGCTGTCGCTATGTCAGCCAGTGTCACTGAACAATTAGGTGATAAAGAAAAAGCGTTGGCGTGGTTTGAAAAAGGCATTGATTATTATGCCGATCAGGTTGAAACCCTTGCCAAACTTCGCTCTGAGAATCAAAAGGCAGCCTGGTTTACTCATGTGGCAGCATCAAATGACAGCTTTTGGTCACCGGCCCAAATAACCATTACCACAGATGAACCGCTGTTTTTATGGGCAGAGGACGTCTGGCAGAACGATGACTTCCAGCAGGCTTTGTCGGATCATCGGGATTTGGTTCAGATTGCCCAATTATTAACATCCAAAACCGATTACGTTGATACTTTTGGCGTCATGGTGGAGAACCGGCGTCTTGGCTTTGAAAAAGCCACCCGGAAGATGGTACGAATGGATGCAGAAGCTCGATTGAAAAGTTACCAGGCAGAAGCTAAAGCACACCGCCAACGGGTAGATGATGTCGCTGACTATAAAGATATCTTTGCAGTCGGTACAAAAGAGCAACTGATCAATCAGGCATTACTGGAACGAGTAAAAGAGAACATTCAGCGCCTTCAGGGTATGAAAGGTTATGCCAGAAAGCACGATACCCAATCCTATGAAGCCAGATATG
>JBFHTA010000219.1:0-6863 GCA_041590855.1 Pseudomonadales bacterium | reverse complement strand
GCCAAGCAAATGGGGCTGTGAATCGCCCCAGATCAATACACGTATTTCTTCAGTGTTCTGACAAAACGCTTATCGCCAAACCCTTCCTTTGACAGGTACAGCACGAAGCTGGAGCCGTCCTGGCGGGTGACGACCACGCTGCTGTCTATGAGCGAAGAGCTTTGGGAGTCGATGGAGACTTCCTCAATCTCATCAAAATAGGCGTATTCTTTTACGATGTTGCCATCGCCGTTTTTCCAATAACTGAACACTTTGCGGTCGGTTAATCCGTTGCCTTCTTTTTCGTAAGAAAAGAGGTCGGCGGAGTAGAACAGACTCAAACGTTCATCGGGCTCAAGGATTTTCGAACGGTACATGAATTTCAGGTCTTTCTCCCACAACTGATTGCCGTCGACGACCTGAGAGTTCGGAATAAAGGACACCGTTGATGCAACGTAAAAGGCTAAATACAAGGATAAAGGCAATCCGGCAATCGCATGACGAACCCGCCATTGTGAGTTGTGCTGATAACTGACGGATCGAACCGGGTTATGCAGATTCACTTTAAGTGCCAGGAAGAAGATACAGAGAATTTCCATCGCTAATGCCAACAAGGTATAGATGTTTTGGCTATAGCTGATGATGACACTGGCGATAAAGATCACCGTCAATAACAGAATTAAAGCGTGATCCCGTTTGCTGAGTTGTTCTTTGTTAATCAGGAGGATTTGCTTTGCCAGCGGATAAAACCAAACGAATGAAAAGATTGCACGAGCCACCGGCATGATGGTGCTTTGATCGCGCTTCTTAACAAACTGCCAGCATTTGTACATCCAATACAGTGGAAAAATACCGAGCGTCAGTACAGACAGTACCAGGAATTTTGTTGGATCGACGGGGTAAAAAATCACCTTGTCGTCGGTGGGTGGTTTTTCACGAATCAGCAGCACAATGGCCACAATGATCAGTAACAGCGTCAGCAGATAGAAACCAGCAAAATAGAGCGCTGTGTTGTCCGGTTCTGCTTCGCCCAGAGCAGGCATGCCCCAATAAAGTCCGTAACCGGTCAGGTCGGAGGCCCGGTTTAAATCCTCCAGATATTGAGCAAAGTCTGCAACGGGTACGGTGTTTTGATGGGTTTGGTAGTGAAAATCCAACTCCAACGTATGGCTTTGTTCATCAAAGTGTACCGTGCGGGTGAAGCTAAAATAGGGGTTCTTGATCTCATCGGTTTCGTCGGGCAAATCCCAAGTGTCCTGATGCAGTTTGACTTGTATGTTTTGAGCCAGCCGAACTGGGTGTGACATCAAATAAGGGGTGGTTCTAATGGTTGTTTTTGGCTGAGACAAAAACGTAGAAATGTTATTGGCGTAGAAATCCACTTCATGACGATCATTGATAGCCTGCCATGGTTTGGGCAGCGAATAGGCTTCCCGAATATGATAAGCGTCATCGCGGTAATCAATGCTCAGAGGTGTTTCGACCGCGATATTCGGGTAGTAGTAATTGTAGAAATTCAGATACCGCTTTGAAATCTCTTCCTGAGTACTGGTTTCCAGCTCACGTCGAAACAGTTCGGCTTCGTAACCTGTCATAGTGGTGTCTATGGTGTAGCGGCCGTCGTACTTTATGCCATACGAGAGATCGAATACTTCTTTTACCTGTTTAAGGGTTGCGGATTGGTCGCTGTCCATAAGCGTCAGGTCTGTCTGCCCCGGCTTCAGTATCAGAGCCTGGCCGTAATCGGGCTGATGTAGACGGTCGAGATTAGGTTCTTGGTTGTTGATGGTCGGGTCCAGCCAATATTGTTTGCCATCCACAAACGCGGTTACCAGCACGTGATTAAATGCCCCTATGCGTACGCCGTCGTCATTGAAGGTGGTGATGTAATCGTTGTTGACCAACGCGGGATAGCTTTCAATATCTAACCGAGCCAACAAATTGAGTAACAACAGGGTTTTGCCTTTGCAGTCGCCGTATCGTTTTTCAAGCGTGGTGTTGATGTCGATGGGTACTAAACTGTGATTGCCGATTTCCAGGCCAAGATAGCGAATGTTGTCCTGAACATAGTGCAGAGCCGCAGACACCTGTTGCTTGGCAGAGGCGTGTTCCTGCTGAATTTGTTCAACGATGGGGTCTAGTAAGGGGGCGTCTTGAGTCAGGCTGTACAGTGGTAATGCCCACTCCACAATATTCGACCATTGATCGTTGCTGGACAGGCTGATCCTTGCTCTTGGGTTGTAATTGCTCGGTGTTTGACTGTCGATGGGTAAGGGCTTTGCGTCAGTCTGTTGAACCGAAATACGCTTGTATGTAGTCGAGCCGGTTTTGATCTCCGTTTCTGAAATTGCGACGTCTGTATGCGATTTCTTGATGTGAATCGGGCGCTCGCTAGGCCACAGCAGTGAGTAACTGAGTGACTTTACGGGGGTTCCCCATTGTAAATCGAGGTACTCGTAGAAGTGATCCTTTATCGCCGGATTTTGCCCCGCAATGGTATAGCTGTATTCAATGATGTCGCCGGGTCTGAGATCTTCAATGATCAAGGAAGCGCTGAGTTCCCCGTTATAAATCAGCCCTTCTGCTTCGGTTTCCCGTTGCAAAAGTTTGATTTGCTCCGGATTCAGTTGGTTGATGACCTGCCCTTCCCGGATGACGTTAAAGGAGTGAAAGGTCAATTGTTCATAGCTGGGGGCAAAATCAAAGAAATGCTGACCGTTTTCTTCCACCGAGGTTTCATTCAACACCTGGAAAGCTAAATGATAATAGCGGGAAACAGGCCCAAGTGCATTGGTCTGGCGATCGTAAAAAAGATAGTGGGTATCCACCACATCTTTCGGTGATTCGGAAGACTCGGTCGGCGTGTCTTGGGTAAAGGTTTGCACATGAACCCAATTCTCTGGGGGCGCAATCTGATACTCAGAGAGAGCGTTCGCTGATGCGACCGTCTCTGACACCGGCTCGGAATGCGCTGAATCTTCATCCACCTTTGTATCGGCGTGAAGCGGGGTTAAATAAAGGGCGGCTAACAGAATCCAGATAAGCCTTGTTATAACGTCCATATTCATGCGTCTTATCGTTGTTTTTCTGGGGATTGTATGGGAAATGCGTGGTTTCTTCTAGAAAACACCTATAAGTGCAAAATGGAGTGATCATGAAGCCGACCTTATCGGTGTTGATTAAAGCTGCTGGTTCTAATACTTGTAGTGAATACTAAAGCCAGGGCATAGTGCTCTGGCTTTGATTGTAGGTAAGGGGCTTTCTAGGTCTTTCTGCACATAAGTAAGGCTACGTTTTTAGGTCGGGTTTCCGGACCGCCTGTTGCGCTGGTGGTATCGCTGGTTTGTTGATGAGTACTGATGCCCGCATGGATGCGATCACCGTGCCCATTAGCAAAGCCATGTCGGTCCCTGTACGAATGGGCATGGCTTTTTAACGCTTCGTCCTGAATGCTTCCGGGGGCGCGTTCACCATCAGGGTCAATGGATGTATTGCTCCGGTCAATACCGCGAATAAATCTTCCGTAGGCCGGAGCAAATTCTGTCCAGCCGGTAGGGCAGGCGTTCAAATCAAATGCCATAACAGCCCCGCTGGGAACGTGAATTTTTAGCTGGGCTTTCATTTGTGTTGCCAGCTCTACTGCTTCTTGTGCGCACTCTACGGTTGTCGAGCACGCAGCCAATGCGGCGTCGCTAAGTAATAATGATTGAAGTGAAACAATGATAGAGATTAGTTTTTTCATGGTATAAATTCCTTTTATAGTTTGATGACTACTGACTCATTCCATGGATAGACCATTGCATTGTATTTTGTGTATTTCCTGGTGAGTGTTCTCTCAAATACTTGCCCACGGTAAAAACAGGATGTCTTTTTTGCTAAGGCAGCAAGGTTGGCATAGGCGGCCAGGATTTTGGTGGGAGAATCACTATCTTTTGCCTGACTGAAGCTATTGAGATAAGCATTTTCTATAAGTTCGAATGTTTCCCATTCGGATAAACCACTATCAAGGTCAATTTCCAGTCTGGCAGGGCGTTCACCAGTCGGTATAAACCATAGGAAGTATGTAGTTTCGGTTCCGAAAGGCAGCTGAACGTAACGTGTGTTTCCTCTGAGTAGTGAGGGTAAGGAGGGTCGAAAAGACACATTGATGGCATGATCAATAGTTCTTACTGATGCACATTCGGTTTCTCGTATGATCAGTATTACATCATCTACCACTTTTTGCTCAATGCTTCGTATTTCACGGGCTGTTTGATTGATTAGGTGAACCGCTCCGTTTTCAATACGATTAATTTTCGCATCTATATCTTTAAGATAGAAACGAATGTCTGAATCCGTCTCATCTTGCAGGCGTCTTAGGCCAACAATTGCATCCCGCGCTTCTTTAGCTGCGAGTAAGATGTTTTCAGAGCCGTCCTTCAACTTCAGAGGGTCTGTCAGAACTCCCCATGCATCGGACACTAAATCTGCGTTTGAGCTTAAACTCAGAAAGAGTAAATAGAAAATGAACGTTAGTTGGTGTGGTCTGCGAATCATGAAATTATCCTTTTTCAACGAATTGCAATGTACTCATAGTCTCCTGCGCTATTTGAAAATGCAAACGATGAAGTTATGGAACGCAGCAAATCAGCCAAAGGCTATCAAGCTAATGTTCACTTCCTCATTCATGATCACGCTGCTTTCCGTGCAGAGCTCAGTGACTGGTCTATAGTAAGACGATTCCCTCAGAAAGGACTCTCAATACCGCAAGTGTTTCGTGGGGCGGCTGTATGCATTATGAAACCGGTTTACTCGTTCTGATTTTTGTCATTCTGGCGTTGTTTATTGGCGCCAGTGTGCGGCATCTTCTCAAGGGCACTCAAGTGCCTTATACCGTGGCGTTATTGGTGATTGGGCTCGGTTTGGGGCTGATTCATCGCACCGATTTGTTCGCTGATTATACCCCTATGTTCGCTGAAACTTTGGACTTGGTGGTGGATATCAGTCCGCATTTGATTCTCTTTGTGTTTCTTCCGACATTGATCTTTGAGAGCGCTTTTGCGATGGAAGTGCATCTGTTCCGGCGCATGTTTGTGCAGATTGCGGTGCTTGCTGTCCCTGGGTTATTTGTCGCGACCATGCTGACGGCGGGGTTAGCGCAGTGGGCGTTTCCCTTTGAATGGAGCTGGGCTTTGTGTCTGATGTTCGGGGCGCTGATCAGTGCTACCGATCCGGTAGCCGTAGTGGCGTTGCTGAAAGAGGTTAGTTCCCGAAAACGCTTGGAAACCCTGATAGAAGGGGAGTCTTTGCTGAATGACGGCACCGCGATTGTGTTCTTTGGTCTGTTCTATGGTTGGGTGCTGATGGGCATTGATCAGGACATCAATGTCTTTGCTGTGGCGGCGCAATTCAGTTGGGTGGTCACTGCCGGATTACTGATCGGTGTGGTGGTTGGTGGCTGGAGCATCATCTGGCTGGGGCGGGTATTTAACGACCCCATGATCGAGATTTCGCTGTCGATCATGGTGGCGTACCTGGTGTTCCTGTTAGCTGAAAGCATTCATGTGTCAGGTGTGGTGGCTGTGGTTGCACTGGCGTTAATGTACGCCAGTATTGGCCGAACCCGTATCTCGCCGGAGGTTGCTGGCTTCCTTCATCACTTCTGGGAAATGATGGCACACATTGCCAATACACTGATCTTTTTACTGGTAGGTGTGCTGGTGGCGGTACGTGTACCTTTAACTGACCTGGATCTCTGGCAAGCACTGATCATTCTTTATGTCGGGATCATGCTGATTCGCAGTTTTTCGGTGACTTTGTTTATGCCGATTCTGAAACGAATTGGCATAGGTATTAACCGGGAAAAGGCCATTGTTCTGGTATGGGGTGGACTGCGTGGGGCGGTGTCTTTGGCGTTAGCTCTAACGGTTGCAGCAAATGACCAGATTCCCAAAGAAATTGGTGATCAGGTGATGTTTTTGTGCGCTGGAATTGTGGTGCTGACCATTCTGATCAATGGCACTACCATGGGCAAGGTGTTGAATTGGTTAGGGTTAGATAAGCTGCCGTCGGCCAAGCAAGCTACTGTGGATAAGGCGCAGGGTGAGATTAACCAGACGCTTAATCAAATGTTGCCTGAGATGATGACCAGCGAGTTTTTGAAAGGCGCCGACTGGGAAAGCGTGAAAGAAGCGACGCGATTGCAAGCCGACACCCAATTACATCAATCCGACATCATCGATCAGGAAGATCTGGCGGTGGCGTTTAAACGGCGTTTGCTGGAAACCGAGCGAAAACATTATTGGAGCCAGTTTGAACAAGGTACCTTGGGCAAGGTGGCGACCGCCAAACTGGTGGAAGCGGTAGAACATGCGTTGGATGGAGAGCCGCAAATTTGTCCGAGAGCCGATTTACATCGGGCTTGGCAGACGCCCAAGTGGGTGTCGATGCTTCGAGATATCAAAGGCTTGCGGCAATTGGGCACTAAGTTGGCGTTTGATCATCTGGCTCAAGGCTACGATATGGCTCGTGGCTTTTTGCAAGCACAGGATGCGCTGGCAGAGCATATTGACGTATTGGCTCCGGATAAGGCGTTGGCAGAGCAGGTTCGGGCAGAAGTAGAGGAAAACAAGCAAGACACGCTTCGCTACATTCAATATCTGAGAGAAAGCTTTCCGGAGATTATCCATGCATTGGAAACTCAGGCGGCCACGCGCTTATTACTGAACCGGGAGCGGGCTTTGATCCAGCAACAGCACAAGTTGGCGGTGTTGGATAAGCCGGAAGCGGAGCGGATGATTATGGATGTGGAAGCCAGAATGATGGCCTTGCAACGCACCCAGGTGTCCGAGGCCATTCGGTCGGATCAGTTGGTGGATTGTATGCCGTGGAGTCGACAACTGAAT
>JBFHTA010000218.1:0-6873 GCA_041590855.1 Pseudomonadales bacterium | reverse complement strand
CTGGTTGGCCAAGTTTGGCAAGTGCTTCTTATGACCAGGGGCGTGCAGCGTCTAAAGATTTGGCCGAAGATCCTGAGTTCCATATGGTGACGGACGTTCCAACGGGTATTTATACCATTCCGGAAATTAGTTCTGTTGGACTGACCGAGCAGCAGCTAACAGAAAAGAAAGTACCGTATGAAGTTGGGCAGGCGCAGTTCCAGCATACGGCTCGTGCACAAATTACCGGTGAGCCGATTGGCATGCTGAAGATTCTCTTCCATCGTGAAACCTTGGAGATTCTGGGGGTTCATTGCTTTGGTGACCAAGCGTCGGAAATTGTTCACATTGGCCAGGCCATTATGAATCAGCCGGGTGAGCTAAACACCATTAAATATTTCGTGAACACTACATTTAACTACCCCACGATGGCGGAAGCCTACCGTGTGGCTGCGTTGAACGGCTTGAACCGTATTTTCTAGGCTGGTTCAGCTCTGAAGAAATGAAGCCTCTGACAACAGTGTCAGGGGCTTTTTTATTTGTAGATGCCTTATCAGATTTACTTCTTTTTATATCTGTTTTTCGAGTAAGTCAGCGACTTATTATTTGTTTTGTTTATGATATGATTCGCCGCATTGAATAGATATGCTACTCGGCTGCTGAATTTAGATAACAAAAAGAGCAGCTGAATGATGATTAAGGTGAGTGAGACATGCTAAAGAAAGATAAGCAAAAAGTGTTTAAGGACGTATGGAGTGACGACCACATAAAGTCGTTCCTGGACCGTACACCTTATGGTGATGAAAACCCTGATTTCTATGTGTTGAACATTGCTTATCGTTACATGGTTGCTGACGACTTTGCCCGTTTAGTAACTTTCTTTAAAGAAGCCGGACGTGATATCGACGCCGTCGGCCCTGAAGGTAAGAACATGAAGCAACTGCTGAGTGAGCATCCAAACGGTGCTGATTATCTTGCAGCGCTATAACAGTAAGATAAAATTACCTTAAAGAAGGAGCGTTATGCTCCTTTTTTTACGTCTCTTTTATACACTTTAAACTGGCCAGGATTACTTATGATAGATGAAGAATTAGCGCAAATAGAAAGCGCTTACAATGTCATTACGGAATTTTTGGTGACGTACTCTTTTCAGGTGTTAGGTGCCATCTTAATCCTGATCATTGGCTTGATTGTGGCAAATGCTGTTTCAAAAGCCGTAAGTAAGTTATGCAAGAAAAAGAAGATTGACATAACTTTGGGGCAATTTCTGGCAAGCACTACCAAGGTTTTGGTCTTTGGTTGCTTCCTGATTATCAGTTTAGGTAAATTCGGAATTTCCATAGCACCTTTTGTTGCGGCATTGGGGGCGCTTACTTTCGGAGTTGGTTTGGCCTTACAGGGGCCGGTATCAAACTATGGTGCAGGTCTTGCCATTATCTTGTCCAGGCCCTTCAAGGTGGGGGATACCGTGACCATTAATGATTATTCCGGAGTGGTCAAAGAAGTTAAGTTAGCAAACACCCAGTTGGCGACCGAGGACGGAGAGGTCATTACGATCCCTAATAAGAAAATCATTGGGGAAGTGATTCACAACTCTTTTCAGTACAAGTTGGCTGAAGTCGTTGTAGGCATCGATTATACCGATAACCCTCAGGTTGCGATTGATGCTATCAATACGGCTTTAAACGCTAATGAAGCCGTGGCTTCTGAACCTAAGCCTCAGGTGGGCATAGATGGTTTTGGTGATTTTTCAGTAAATATTGGTGTGCGTTTTTGGGTACCGATGGAAAGTTATTTCGAAACCAAGTTTCGGGTAAATCAGGAAATTTACGAAGAGATTAAGACGGCCGGAATAACCATTCCGTTCCCTCGTCGTGAAGTAAAGATGCTTGATAGTTAGCTTTAACTGTTAACTGAATGGGGGTAGGAGTGCCGCATAAGATTGCCGACACTCCGAACTCAGTTTGATCTAAAAGATTTGAACTAGGATAGATTAAGCTAGGGAAGCCAGCTTTGCTTCCAGTTTTACTTGGTCTTTTGCGAAATTTCTGATCCCTTCTGCCAGTTTTTCTGTCGACATCGGGTCTTCATTCATTGCCCAGCGGAAAGCGGCTTCGTCGTAGTTGACCGCTTCGATCGTCTCAAACTTATCTTCAAACAGTTTTTGTTCCAGGTGGCCTGAATCCTGTTCCAGTTCGGAAAGAAGAGCAGGGCTGATCGTCAGACGATCGCATCCTGCTAATGCTTCAATTTCTCCGGTATTGCGGAAGCTAGCACCCATAACAATCGTCTTGTGGCCATGCTGCTTGAAATAGTTATAAATTTGAGTGACGGATAACACGCCAGGGTCGGTTTCTGCTGTGTACTCTTCGCCGGTAGCTGCCTTATACCAATCCAGGATTCGGCCTACGAACGGAGAAATCAGAAAAGCTCCTGCTTCGGCAGCGGCTACTGCTTGTGCGAAGCTGAAAATCAAGGTGAGATTACAGTTGATGCCGGACTTTTGAAGTGCTTCAGCGGCTTTAATACCTTCCCAAGTGGATGCGATCTTGATTAGTACACGATCTTTGCTGACTCCATTGGCTTCGTACATTGAAATAATTTGTTTGGCTTTATCGATGGTTGCCTGGGTGTCGAAAGAAAGGCGGGCATCCACTTCAGTAGAAATATAACCCGGAATAATTCCGGTAATTTCGGTACCCAAATCAACACCAAACTTATCGCAGGCCAGTGCGATTTGTTCGTCGGTACTGGAGGCGTGTCCTTTTGCCCAGGAAAGTGCGTTCTTTAGGGTGTCTTGATAATGCGGTAATTCAGAGGCCTTTAATAACAGTGACGGATTGGTTGTCGCATCGACAGGCTTGAATGATTTAATGGCTTCGATATCGCCAGTATCTGCAACAACTTGAGTCATTGCTTTAAGCTGATTTAACTTGTTGTCCATAACTAAACTTCTTTTGCAAATTTCAAATATTCTTACCCATACCATATTACAACTGGGTTACAAAGGTAAGGGGGAATCGAGATATCTGCTTAAAGTTGTTCGGGTACCATGTCTAACGCATCGATTAAAACATCTAAACCTGCACCGCGCTTAGGTGCATTTTCTGAGATATGGCGCCTGAAGCGGCGAGCACCGGGAACTGCCTGGAACATTCCCAGAATATGCCTGGCAATGTGATTCAGGTAGGTACCTTTCTCCAGCTCCGATTCGACATAGGGGAAAAGGGCGCGAATGGCGTCATGACGGGATACCTGAGTTGCTGTATCGTCGCCGAAGATGCGTTGGTCAACGGTCGAGAACATATAAGGGTTGTTGTAGGCTTCCCGACCAATCATTACTCCGTCCACTTTGGTCAGGTGTTCTTCCACTTCTTCCAGGGTTTTAACGCCGCCGTTCAGTGAAATATGGAAATCAGGGAAGAGTTCTTTGAGGCGATATACATAGTCGTATTTAAGTGGTGGAATTTCCCGGTTTTCTTTAGGGCTGAGTCCTTTCAGAATGGCTTTACGCGCGTGCACAATGAAGGTTTCGCATTGTGAAATATGATTGACAGTACCTACGAAATTAACAAATTCCTCGTAGCTGTCTTTGTCGTCAATGCCGATACGTGACTTAACCGTGACAGGAATGGAAACCGAGTCCTGCATGGCTTTGATACACTCTCCGACCAACTCAGGTTCGGCCATTAAACAGGCACCGAAGCTGCCGTTTTGAACCCGATCACTAGGACAGCCTACGTTTAAGTTGATTTCGTCGTAGCCTCGTTGCTCTGCAATTTTTGCACATTCAGCCAGAGCTTTCGGATCGGACCCACCCAGTTGTAAGGCAACAAAGTGCTCAGCGTCGTTAAATTTCAGGTGGCGTTCTCTATCACCGAACAGAATGGCACCTGTTGTGACCATTTCTGTGTATAAAAGCGTGTGCTGAGTCATGCCTCTCATGAAGGTTCGATAGTGGCTAGTGGTCCAATCCAGCATGGGGGCGATCGAGACTTTACGAGAGTGATTAATGTCGAACATAAACTTTCTTGAATTACCAAAAACAGGGGCGCGAAATTCTATCATTTCCTGTCTTCAAGGCCGATATTTTTCTGAATCAAATTTGTTTAAAAATGTCAAAAATACTAATAAAGCCGATAAAGAGTGCTACTCTTATCTGAAGACATTGAAAAGATAAATTGATGATAAGTGAAAGGAAGTGCCTGAATAGCCAGGTGTCATTCGGGGGAGTTGAATGAGCGAAGACGATTTACTATTCATGGATGAAGAGGAAGCCGAAACGATTGAAGAGGTCACACCTTGGAAAATCCTTATCGTAGATGATGAGGCGGAAGTGCATGATGTCACCCGCTTTGCTTTATCCGGCTTCGAATTTGATGATAAACCTTTGTTGTTTCTGGATGCCTACTCAGGTCAGGAAGCGCGAACGATTCTTGCGGATAACCCGGATATTGCGGTAATTCTGCTGGATGTCGTGATGGAGTCGGAAGACTCCGGTCTGAAAGTTGCCAAGTTCATTCGGGAAGAGCTTAATTACACCAGTGTGCGCATCATTCTTCGCACTGGGCAGCCAGGTCATGCGCCCGAGAAGTCGGTGGTACGTGATTACGACATCAACGACTACAAGGCCAAAACTGAGCTGACTGCTCAAAAACTCTATACCCTGATGCTGTCAAGCCTGCGTTCTTATAGAGACATTGTCTGTTTGGAAAAGAATAAGCGTGGCTTGGAAAAAGTCATTCAGTGCTCACGCGGAATTTTCGAAAAGCACGCAATGGATCAATTTGTGGAAGGAGCCATCGAGCAACTCGTTTCGCTATTGTTTTTGGATCATCAGCCAGAACTTTATAGCTATGATGGCCTGGCGGTCGAGTTGAAAGAAACTACCCGGCTAAGGTCTCTGTGTGGATATGGGAAGTTCAACTCGAAAGGGGAGTTTTGTCTGAGTGACTTGCCGGACGACGTTCGGATTATTTTTACCGAGGCCATTTCCAAGAAACAAAATATCTTCCGTGAAAATGATTTGGTGATTTATTGTGAAGGTAAGCGCCGGGCCATTTTGATGTATGTCGATGGGCATCATGTGTTGTCTAATTTAGACAAAGAGCTGTTAAACGTATTCACCAAGAATGTGATTTCGGCTTATGAAAACATTGAACTCTACGAGAAGAATCAACAGAGAACCGATGATTTGATCGCTTACCTGGCAGAACTTACGGAGTGTCGGGATCAATTTGTTGGCCGACATACCCAGCGAGTGGCTGAAATCTCTATCAAACTTGGTGAGTATATCGGGCTGTCCACTCAGGAGTTGGCACAGCTTAAGACTGCAGCGCCTTTGCATGACTTTGGTAATCTGATGTTGCCGGAAGAGTTATTGCATAAAAACGGTACCTTAACTGAAGAAGAGATGAACACCGTTCGTACTCATACTCAGCGTGGGGCCAGCATGTTGGCGCAAGCAGATCAGGAGGTTCTTAAACTGGCGGGTATTATTGCCCAGGATCATCATGAAAAGTGGGATGGCACCGGATATCCTCAGGGTAAGAAAGGTGAGCAAATCCATATCATGGGGCGGATTGTTGCTATCGCTGATGTGTTTGATCTGTTGGCTTGCAAACGAAGCTATCGGGAGCCTTGGCCGATGGAAGACATTATTAAGTACTTTGAAGATGAAAAAGGCCGGCACTTTGATCCCAAATTAGTGGATATACTGCTGTCTCACCTGGATACCTTCATTAAGATTCGGGAGAGTTACCCGGACCCGAATTACATTCCTTCTGAATAAGCGTTTAAAAGCCGTAGTTGAATAAAGTAGTTGAATAAAAAGGATAGGGAAAATGGGGCTAGCCAATAGCATGGTTTGCTCCATTTCTGTATCATTGCCGCCAAATTTTTTCCTTTCTATGAATCAACTTTGAGATAGATTAATGACTGTTCGTACGCGTATCGCACCGTCTCCAACCGGTGATCCACACGTAGGTACTGCCTACATTGCTCTTTTTAATTTGTGCTTTGCTCGTCAGCATGGTGGACAATTTATTCTTCGTATTGAAGATACTGACCAAACGCGTAGTACTCAGGAATCCGAAGATCAAATTCTTGATGCCATGCGCTGGATGGGACTCGACTGGGACGAAGGTCCGGATGTAGGTGGCCCGCATGGTCCTTACCGTCAGAGTGAGCGTAAAGACAGCTACCGTCAGTATGCGGAAGATTTGATCGAAAAAGGCCACGCATTCTACTGCTTCCGCACACCGGAAGAGTTGGATCAAATTCGTGAAGAACGTAAAGCGGCGGGTTTGAATCCGGGCATTAAGGGTGATTTAGAGCTTCCGGCAGACGAAGTTAAGGCACGCCTTGAAGCAGGTGACCCGTATGTGATTCGTATGAAAGTTCCTGACGAAGGCACTTGTGTGATTCAAGACCGTTTACGAGGCACCATTGAGATTGATTGGTCTCAGGTCGATTGTCAGATCTTGTTGAAATCAGATGGCATGCCGACCTATCACTTGGCAAACGTGGTTGATGATCACTTGATGGAAATTACTCACGTAATCCGTGGGGAAGAGTGGATTAACTCCGCACCTAAACACAAGTTGTTGTATGAATATTTCGGCTGGGAAATGCCTGAGCTAATTCACATGCCGTTGCTACGTAACCCGGATAAGAGCAAGCTAAGTAAGCGTAAAAACCCGACGTCGATTACTTTCTATGAGCGTATGGGCTTTTTGCCAGAAGCATTAACCAACTACCATGGTCGTATGGGGTGGTCGATGCCGGATGAGCGTGAAAAGTTCTCGCTTGCGGAAATGATTGAGAATTTCGACATCAATCGTGTTTCATTGGGTGGTCCGATTTTCGACGTTGAAAAGCTAAGCTGGCTGAATG
>JBFHTA010000217.1:0-6877 GCA_041590855.1 Pseudomonadales bacterium | reverse complement strand
GACACAGGAAAAGTGAAGCACAACAGAATTGTGCTGAAGAAATTGCGAACGCTGGTTTTCAATCGAACCCACATAACTACTGAATCTTTAAGTCGAATCTTACTAGTGTAGGGGAAACCTTCAAACCAGCAAACAGCTCTGGGTTACGTTATCGGGTCAGAAAAGCTACCCATAAAAAACCACCCGTAGAGGGTGGTTTTTTATGGCGAGTGATGAGAACAAATTAGCTGTTTTGTTCCCGCTCAATCGCACGGTAGCCAATGTCGGTACGGTAGTAAACGCCGTCCCAGTTGATTTGCTTAACCAACAAGTAAGCCTTCTGTTGAGCTTCTGAGACTGTGTTGCCCAGTGCCGTAGCACACAGCACACGACCGCCATTGGTGACTACATTACCTTCGTGCTCGGCAGTACCGGCGTGGAAGACTTTAATACCTTCCGCTTCCATTTGAGGCAAGCCAGTGATGATATCACCTTTGTTGTAGTTTTCCGGGTAGCCGCCAGCAGCCATGACAACACCAACTGCAGCACGCTCGTCCCACTCAACGGTGGTTTCTGGTAGCTTGCCATTGATGGCAGCCAAACAAAGGTCTGCAAGGTTTGATTTTAAACGCAACATGATTGGTTGAGTTTCGGGATCACCAAAGCGGCAGTTGTATTCAAGTACTTTTGGCGTACCGTCTGCAGCTACCATGATGCCAGCGTATAGGAAACCACGGTAACGGTTACCTTCGGCTTGCATACCTTCTACGGTTGGCATGATGACTTCTTTCATGATGCGGTCATGAATGTCTTGAGTAACAACTGGCGCAGGAGAGTAAGCACCCATACCACCGGTGTTCGGGCCTTGGTCGCCATTGTCACGGGCTTTGTGATCTTGTGAAGAGGCCAATGGTAAAACATCTGTACCATCAACCATCACGATGAAACTGGCTTCTTCGCCAGTCAGGAATTCTTCAACCACAACGCGAGAACCGGCGTCGCCGAACTTGTTGCCCGCAAGCATGTCTTCAATGGCATTGATTGCTTCTTCTTCGGTTTGAGCGATGATTACGCCTTTACCTGCAGCAAGACCATCAGCTTTGATAACAATCGGTGTGCCTTTTTCTTTGACGTAAGCAACGGCTGGGTCAATTTCAGTGAAGTTTTGATACTCAGCTGTTGGAATCTTGTGACGAGCAAGGAAGTCTTTAGTGAAGGCTTTTGAACCTTCAAGTTGTGCTGCACCCTGTGTTGGGCCAAAAATGTTCAACCCTTCTTTTTCAAAACGGTCAACAACGCCTTCTACTAAAGGTGCTTCAGGGCCAACAATGGTAAGATCAATGTTTTCTTTCTGAGCAAAAGCAACTAATTTGTCTTGATCCAACACGTCAATATTGACGTTTGTCAGGTTTGGTTCAAGCGCAGTGCCTGCGTTACCCGGAGCTACAAATACTTGCTCTACGTTTTCTGCTTTAGCTGCAGTCCATGCCAGCGCGTGTTCACGGCCACCCGAACCAATCACTAGTACTTTCATGATCTTCTCTCTTCTTCCTGATATTTAAAAATGGCAACGGGTCAATAAAATTGACCCGTAAAAATCTCTATCCACGATCACTGATAAAACGAGGCTCTCTGTGTATTTAGTCGGATAAACATGACGGTTTCAGGTCATATTTATGTCGCTGTTGAGAGCCATCAGTTTTGATTAGTGTTTAAAGTGGCGCATACCTGTGAACACCATGGCCATGCCGTGTTCATTGGCAGCATCAATCACTTCCTGGTCACGCATTGAGCCACCAGGCTGGATTACTGCGCTGATGCCCGCAGCAGCGGCTGCATCAATACCATCACGGAATGGGAAAAATGCATCGGATGCCATTACAGAGCCACGTACTTCCAGATTTTCATCAGCAGCTTTAATGCCTGCGATCTTGGCGCTGTAGACGCGGCTCATTTGACCTGCACCGACACCGATGGTCATTGCGTTCTTGGCGTACACAATGGCGTTGGACTTAACTTGCTTGGCTACTTTCCAGGCGAACAACAAATCGCGCATTTCTTCTTCCGAAGGTACTTTGTTGGTGACCACTTTAAGGTCGCTTTCACCTACCGTACCAAGATCAAGGTCCTGAACCAATAGACCGCCGTTGACGCGCTTGTAATCCAATGCAGCTGCACGCTCTGCAGACCATTGACCACATTCAAGTACGCGAACGTTAGCTTTAGCGGCAGTGATGTCCAAAACACCTTGCTCAATGCTTGGAGCAATGATCACTTCTACAAACTGACGATCAATGATTGCTTTGGCTGTCGTTGTATCCAGCGGGCGGTTAAATGCGATGATGCCACCGAAAGCAGAGGTTGGATCGGTTTGGAATGCTCTGTCGTAGGCTTCGCTAATGGTTGCACCTGTTGCTACGCCACATGGGTTGGCGTGTTTAACAATCACACAAGCTGGCTCTTCAAACAGTTTGACGGTTTCAAGTGCTGCGTCAGTGTCTGCCACGTTGTTATAGGACAACGCTTTGCCTTGATGTTGTTTGGCGGTAGCGATGCTGGCTTCTTTTGGTTGCTCTTCCACATAGAAAGCAGCTTTCTGGTGTGGGTTTTCACCGTAACGCATTTCTTGCGCTTTGATGAATTGAGTATTGAAGGTGCGAGGGAAATCGCTATCAGTGTTACCTGTGATGTTGCGGTTACCAAGGTAGTTGGCGATTGCGCCATCGTACTGAGCGGTGTGCTCAAACGCCTTTACCGCAAGATCAAAGCGGGTTTCCAGGCTTAACTGACACTCGTTGGTTTTCAGTTCAGCCAATAACTCACCGTAGTCAGATGAGTTTACAACGATGGCTACGTCTTTATGGTTCTTCGCCGCAGCACGAACCATGGTTGGACCACCGATGTCGATGTTCTCGATTGCCATTGGTAGGTCACAATCCGGACGTGCAATGGCTTCTTGGAATGGGTACAGGTTAACCACCACCATGTCGATCGGAGCAATACCATGCTCTGACATGATTTCATCATCTTGACCGCGACGGCCTAGGATTCCGCCGTGGATTTTCGGATGAAGGGTTTTTACACGGCCATCCATCATTTCTGGAAAGCCAGTGTGATCAGAAACTTCCGTCACTGCGATGTTATTTTCTTGTAATAAACGATATGTACCGCCAGTGGAAAGCAGTTCAATCCCTAGATCAGTCAATGACTGTGCAAATTCAACAATACCTGCTTTATCTGAAACACTGATTAACGCGCGTTTAACGGATTTTTGATCTGTTGTCGACATGGTGTTGACTATACCTGTTGATGGTTTTTTGTTCGCCTACCTCTGGATCACTATCGAGTCTAGGCTATTTATCATTAATAGACGTACTTAATTGTTTCATCAGGACAAAGGCTGACAAAAGGCTAGGTCAATTAAATACGGAAATTAAAGAAGGCCGTACTGTTTTAGCTTCTTACGAAGAGTGCCTCGGTTCAGGCCAAGCATCACAGCGGCTTTGGTTTGGTTGTCACGGGTGAAGCGCATAACTGCTTCTAAAAGAGGGGCTTCAACTTCAGACAATACCATGTCGTATACGTCAGTTACTTCCTGACCATCCAGGTGGTTGAAGTAGTTATTAAGTGCTTTTTCGACACTGTCGCGCAATGTCTGATGCTGTTCTACAGGCGCGGTTAGGTGTTCTTTAAATTGGGTGGCGCCTGGATTAGATGATGCCAATTGATCCGCTTGGATCATCGCGGCTTCGGCAGTCTCAAAAGTACTCATGCAGCTATACTTCCTGTGCGTGTAAGTTGTTGAAAATAATGTTGGATCGCTTCCTGTTGTTCGGAAGGTGTTTCCAATCGGTTAAACGTTTTACGAAAATCGGTGCTGTCGGACTGGGTTTGTAGATACCAGCCGACGTGCTTACGGGCAATTCGCGGACCCATAAACTCACCATAGAATTCATACAGTGCTGACAGATGCTCCAGCAGTAGACGTTCAACGTCTGTTAACGGAGGAGCAGCCAACTTTTCACCTGTTTCAAGATAGTGGTTAATCTCGTTAAAGATCCACGGTCGGCCTTGCGCAGCCCGGCCGATTAATAAACCATCGGCACCCGTGAAATCGAGTACCTGTTCGGCCTTTTCCGGGCTATCAATATCGCCATTGGCAAATACCGGAATCGATACGGCGGATTTTATGTCTTTGATGGCCTGATAATTAACTTCCCCGTGGTATTTACATTCACGGGTACGGCCATGGATAGCCAGTGCTGTGATGCCTGCTTCTTCTGCCAATTCGGCAACGTTAATGCCGTTAAGATGTTGCTTTGACCAACCGATACGGGTTTTTAAGGTAACGGGAATATCGACGGCAGAGACCACGGCCTCCAGAATGTCTTTTACCAGCGCTTCGTCTTTTAATAGTGCAGAGCCTGCGGCTTTATTGCAGACTTTTTGGCAGGGCAGCCCATGTTGATGTCGATAATTTGCGCGCCTCGTTCAGCGCTTAAAGCTGCCGCTTCTGCCATCATTTCCGGATCACCACCGGCAATCTGGACACTACGAATGCCCGGCTCACCTTCGTAATTCATACGCAGGGAAGATTTGGCAGTGTTCCAAAGTCGCTTGTCTGACGTCACCATTTCAGAGACAGCCATGGCTGCACCCAGCTTCTTGCACAACACTCTGAAAGGACGATCGGTGACACCCGCCATAGGCGCGAGAATTAAGCGATTTTCCAGTGTATAAGGCCCCAGCTGGATCACAGTAGCTCCGTTGACGACAGAAAGTAATGAATTTGGTTGTCGAAGAGTTCTGATATAAAACTGTTCGATTGGTTGAAAAATGTTCGCTGCCTCAAAGACAGGGGCGCTATGATACCGATTTCAAACGGGCGGGAAAAGGCTGTAGATCAAAAAAATTGTCTAGAAATTGATCGTTTTGTTCTTGACTTTTTATGCTTTATTACGGGTAGAACTCCAGTCGGTAGCTTCTGGCATTAGAACCGGGGTCTTTAATCTTAAAGGCGATATGAATAGGCACCTTTTTTTCCATGATGGTGGCACCGGAAAGCTCTCCGCCCAGATATTGACCGGGAGTAATCAAACCGCTGGCGATGATCTGACCATTGGTATCGGTGAAGATCATCCCTAATTTAGGGAAGGGTTGAGAAAAGGCGGCTTGATTTGTGATCACAGCATCGATCATTAGATGGTTTGGATTATTTGCATCGCTTTTTACAATTAAGTTACTGGCCCGGATGCTTTCGAGCGAGCGGATTTCCGGTAGTTTGCAATCCAATAACGTACACGCAAATGCGTAACCGGATCTGAATTCAGGTAGCTTGGACCACGACGCAAAGTTTAACCATGCAATTTGGCAAACGATCAGTAAGCAGGCAATGATACAACCGAAAGACCACCCCAGATTGGCGTAGAGATCTTTCTTCATCTGTGGCTCGGTACTGAGATACACCGGCTCACTTTCAAAATACGGAGGTTGATCTTGTGACGATTGGTGATGTTCTGAACCCGCACCATAACTTGATCCAAAGCTGGCTGATTCAAGATCAAGGGTTTCCGATGTATCGTCTTCTAGCTCAAGTGCCTCAAATTCATGCGCGTCCCGGTCAGGGATTTCCCGAGCGGGTGTATTGGCTTTTGCTTTGATATCCGAAGTGGATTGGCCTACCTGTTCTAACGGCTGATTGTTTTGAGTGGCGGGTGCACGCGTTGCTGTTGAGGGTGTTGCCGAAGCTGTTGGCTTGGCTGGCGTTTGCGACACCGGTGTTGGGTCATCTTCACCGTCGCCTTCAAGTTCTTTGAGTAGTTTCTCGGCCCAGGCTTCATCGTGGGGATCTGAATCAGCAGTGACCGCTTTCATAGGCTTTGTACCAAGCGGTTCGGCGTCCAGATCGTCAGAGCTGAAGGTGTCTGAATCCAATGAGCTGCTTCCGAATAGCGCATCGGCATCAAGTTCTTCGTCTTCACTTAAGGCGTCTTCGGAAATATCGAGAAGTTCTTCTTCAGTGACTTTCTTTCTGCTGGAGGAAACCGGGGGCGAAGAGGAAGAAATGAACTCATTAACGCTGTCGTCTGTCAGGTCGACGTTTTTATCGACCTTGCTTAGGGTATCTTGTTCGAACAGATCGTCGATGGAAAGATCGAGGTCTTCTTCCTGAAGTTTGGGCGGAACTGGTGTGTCTTTGTTTAGGGAACTGTATTCGACGGCATTAAAGACGTGCAGACAGCTGCCGCAACGTACCAGGCCATTGGCAACTTTAAGCTGTTCGTCTTTGACCTTGAAAGACGTTTGACACTTTGGGCATTGAGTGATCAGTTCCGCGACCATAATGCTTGTCCTGTTTGAGAAGTCCCTTAATCCAATCTCCCTTGGCGCGTTTTGCTATGCAAAGGGCATTGCTGCGGGTTTTATCTGTTTAAAGTTCTTTTTTACGATAAAAATCCGTCTGCGCCAAGAATGTGTGAATAGTAGCTTATTTCTTAGTGCCAGTGATGAGAATCCAGTCTTCTTTTTGTTTAATAGGGTTCAAATCAAAAAACTCGCTGTAGGTGTCGAACACCTCTTGAGCTTGTTCTTCGAGTATGCCGGATAACGCCAGCAGTCCGCCAGGCTTTGTATGACCAGCCAGGGTGGGCGCTAGTTCCACAAGCGGCCCGGCTAAAATGTTTGCCAGTGTAATGTCGGCCTTCATGCCAGGAAATTCGTCCGGTAAGTAGCGCGCTATCTTGTCTTTGGCTAAACCGTTTCGTTCAAGATTCATTTCGGTAGCAAGCAGTGCTTGTGGATCAATGTCCACCCCTGTGGCCTCTTTTGCTCCTAATAAGAGTGCGGCAATCGCCAAAATGCCCGACCCACAGCCGTAGTCCAAAACGGTTTTGCCGTT
>JBFHTA010000216.1:0-6895 GCA_041590855.1 Pseudomonadales bacterium | reverse complement strand
GTTAGACGTTAGACGTTAGACGTTAGACGTTAGACGTTAGATAGGATAATCCTATCAGACATATAAACACTATTAATTTTAATAATCCCACGCTTTTTATAACAATAGATTTGTCGATTCAAGAGACGGACATAAAGTCCGAATCAAACAACAATCAGAGGACAAATCATGACTGCTAAAGTGAACTCAAAAATTCTTCCTTTCAATGCAACTGCTTTCCGTAATGGTGAATTCGTTGAAGTAAGTGAGGCTGATGTACTGGGTAAATGGGCAATTTTCTTTTTCTACCCAGCAGACTTCACTTTCGTTTGCCCAACGGAACTAGGTGACTTGGCGGATCATTACGAAGAGCTGCAAAAGATGGGCGTTGAGGTGTACTCGGTTTCAACAGACACCCACTTCACCCACAAAGCATGGCACGACAGTTCTGACACCATCGGTAAGATCAACTACTACATGCTGGGAGATCAAACCGGCACCATCACTAACAATTTTGGTGTGATGCGTGAAGGTCAGGGTCTTGCAGACCGCGCTACTTTCCTGATTGATCCGGAAGGTGTGATCCAGGCAGTAGAAGTGACTGCTGAAGGTATTGGTCGTGACGCAGCAGACCTACTGCGCAAAGTAAAAGCGGCTCAATATGTAGCAGCTCACCCAGGTGAAGTATGTCCGGCTAAATGGAAAGAAGGTGAAGAAACCCTTGCTCCATCACTGGACTTGGTTGGCAAAATCTAAGTTAGCCACAAAAAACTCAGCTTACGGGAGTCTTCACTCCCGTAAGTTACAACCCACAGCTTAACAAACCAAGACTATCGGCTCTCAAAAGGAGCAATCAATATTTTTGAACTTTCGTACAACGAAATTCGCTGACAAAAAGAAAGGTATCACTATGTTAGATCAAGCAATGAAGCAACAGTTAAAAACGTATTTAGAAAACCTTAAACATGACATCCAACTGATTCTAAGCCTTGATGACAGTGATACTGCACAAAAGCTCAAGGGCTTGGCAGACGACATAGCCAGCGTCAGCTCAAAAGTACAGGTTATTGATGACCCGAACGCCAGTGACAGACGCCCTATTATGCAGGTAGTGAATCCGCACAAAGATACTCGTATCAGCTTTGCAGGCTTGCCTATGGGCCATGAGTTCACCTCACTGGTACTTGCGCTGCTTCACTCGGGTGGGCACCCAATGAAGCTGGATCAGACAACCATTGAACAAATTGAAGGTTTATGCCCTGAGGAACAGGATCGCCTGGATGTTGAAATATTTATTTCCTTGTCCTGTCAAAACTGTCCGGATGTCGTTCAGGCCTTCAATATGATGGCTGCAATCAACCCACGCATCCGTGCCACCATGATTGATGGAGCATCTTTCCAGGAGGAAGTAAAAGATCGCAACATCATGGCTGTACCCACAGTACTGATTAACGGAGAGGTTTTCAGCCAGGGACGCAGCTCCCTAAAAGAGATTTTGCAAAAGCTGGACACAGGGGCGGCAAAACGACAAGCCAGCGAGATCAATGACAAAGCCCCTTACGATGTTTTAGTGGTGGGCGGTGGTCCGGCGGGCTCATCGGCTGCTATTTACGCAGCGCGTAAGGGCATTCGAACTGGCATTGTTGCGGAACGTTTTGGCGGACAGGTGATGGACACCATGGCCATTGAGAACTTTATCTCAGTAAAGGCCACTGAAGGCCCGAAATTGGCTTCCAGCCTGGAAGAGCACGTAAAAGAATACGATGTTGATTTAATCACTGAGCAACGTGCAGCAGAGTTGATAAGTGCAGACCAAACCGATGACGGTCTGGTGCATATTAAACTGGCCAGTGGCGCTACCGTGAAAAGCAAAAGCGTAATTTTAAGCACAGGGGCTCGCTGGCGCGAAATGAATGTTCCTGGCGAGCAAGAATACCGGAATAAAGGTGTCGCTTACTGTCCGCATTGTGATGGCCCTTTATTCAAAGGCAAAAGAACGGCAGTGATTGGTGGCGGAAACTCGGGCATCGAAGCAGCTATTGATCTTGCAGGTATTGTCGAGCACGTCACTGTACTGGAGTTTGCAGATACCCTGCGAGCAGATCAGGTGTTGATTGACAAAGCCAACAGTATGCCAAACATCAATATCATTAAAATGGCTCAGACCACTGAAGTGATTGGCGATGGTACACGCGTGACCGGTTTGAAATATAAAGACCGCAACACCAACGAAATTAAAGAAATTGAGGTTGCAGGTATCTTTGTTCAGATTGGCCTGGTACCGAATACAGAATGGTTAAAAGCGTCCGACGTTAAATTAAGCCAACATGGGGAGATTGAAATTGGAACTCACGGTGAAACAAGTGTTAAAGGCGTATTCGCAGCTGGCGATGTAACAACCGTACCTTACAAGCAAATTATCATTGCTATGGGTGAAGGCGCTAAAGCCAGCCTTGGAGCATTTGATTTCTTAATTCGTAGCGGTCAATAAGCTAACTCACTGGCTACAACAAACCCGAACACTGTAGGGCGACCCTGCCCCTACAGTGTCACCTTCTATCTCGGAGCAGGCATTTCAATTTCGTACAGGGCATCCTCGATCTTTTCCAGCTGTTGGTCCAAGATGGTCTTGGCATCAGCAATGCCTTTGTTGTAAAAATTTGGGCCTATTTCTTCCACAAAGAAATCCAACAAGAATTCAGCGTCAAATTGACCGAGATCCTGATCCAGCTCTTCCCTAAAATACAGTTTAATTTTTTGAACGATGACGTCTTTTTCTTCCCTGCTGAATTTAATTTCTGCCATGCTTTATCCTCTAATCATCCTTGTTTCGTTTCTGTAGAAGATGGTTTAGCCGCTATTTCAGGCTCTTTGGCTTGAACTGGCTCTTTAGGTTTTTCGGTTTCTGCCGTAGTAGGCGTACTTTTAGCAACTTTGATCACTGCTTTTTGCAAAATCAAAGAATTGGGGTACGTAAGAAGATCATTCCCCCGACGAATTAGTACATGAAACAAAGAAATCTCTTCCACCACACCACTGATATCATCGTCTTTGTCGACCACTTTAATTCTGTCTCCCACACGGTACGGGAAAGCAAAGAAGATAATCAAACTGGCTGTGATATTACTGAGTATCGACCATTGGGCAAACAAGGCGACTCCTAAAACAGCGAAAACTGAAGAGAGAAAAATCGTCACTTGGGAATACTCTATTCCCATTAAGGTAAAGCCCAACACAGAATAAAAAACAACCAACCCAAGCGTTAAGGTTTTATTGATGTACTTTGTCCGATACTGATTGACTGACTTCATTTGACCAAGACTGTTCACTACCCGATTCAAAAATCGGATACTGATAATCGCAACCATCAGTACAACTAAAAGCAGTAAGATGTTCATCGCTTATTTATGTCCTCGTGTATTGCACTTAATTTGTCGTGAAGACGCATGATTTCAAGCTCAAGCTTTAAGTTAACTTCATAAGCCGCTTCTTGCTTGATTCGGTCTTTAGCTGCCTGTCTATTCTGGGACATCATGATGATCGGCGCTTGAAAAGCAGCCAATGTAGATAACCCAAGATTAAGAAGAATGTAAGGATATGGGTCAAATGGCGTTTCCATTAAGAAAGCCACCGAATTTATAACAATCCATACTACGATAAAAAAGAAGAATAGCCCGATGAATGCCCAGGAACCACCAAACGAAGCGACCCGATCAGCCAATCTTTGACCAAAAGTTAAGCTTTCAGAGAAGGTTGCATTGGTATTTTCTGAGACGGTCGTATGACCGGCGATGCTTCCTATCACACGTTTTTCTGCATCATCAAGTTCGTTAAACGACTGGCCCAACAGTGCCTTTGCCAAATTTTCAAAATACTTTTTCATTCCACGTCCCTGACATCGCCCTGACTAAAACAGCGTGCACAATGTAAGTGATTTACCGAATATTGAAAAGCTCCACCAATAAACAGCGCCATCCTCAACCTGTCTTGGTCTGGTTTTTTATTCACGGAGTTGATGTGTTGTTTGCCAAGTCTCCCGGCTAATCTTAAATAAGCAATGACGTTTCAGTTCATGGCCGTCCGGGACTTGTGGGTGATCAAAGTCCTGCCCGGTGTTACTCATGCCTATCCGAGTCATAACTTGTTGCGAAGGTGTATTCAACAACGAAGTAAACGCATAAACAGCAGGCTCTCTGAGATCATCAAATGCAAATTGAAGGGCTCTTTTCGCTGCTTCAGTGGCATAACCTTTACCCCAATGCTGATACGCCAAACGCCAGCCTATTTCGATGAGTGGCGCATTGGGAATACCACTTTCAGCATCACAATAATTTAACCCGACAAAGCCGAGAAAATCACCGGACGCTAACGATTCCAACGCCCAGAAGCCATAACCTCTATCTTTTATTAAGGTTTGTATCCGCAACGCTTGTTCATCACTCCGGGCTTCCGTCAATGTGTTGGGAAAGTAGCGCATGACCTTGGGATCAGCATTCATTTCAGCATAACTCGCAAAGTCCGAGGTCTGCCATTGCCTCAAAATTAATCTATTAGTGCGTAACATCCATTCCTCTTAAAGGCTCACAGCCTTTACTAATCAAGTGATCAATTATTTATTTCTGCTTCAACTCCAGTATTCATAGGGCCTTCATACTTTTTACGCATTAATAACCCCCATGGCTTTACTTTTCTCCATTGTAATTAATAACCATTTGCACAAAAATTCATAACCCTCTCGTTTAGGACAAAATATTATAAGGATATAACAATTATGAAAAACTCAATACCGCAGGGCCTTATCGGAATTGTTAGTAGTGCAATTATTTTAGCCGGTTGCGGTGGCGGCGGAGGCGGAGGTTCTTCTGATCAACCATCACCAACACAACCTGATACCTTCCTTAATGCCTTAACACCGACGGGAAATGCGACCGGAGTAGAACTGGGTAGTACCGTTTCAGCAGGTTTCTCCAAAAATCTACTGGCCAGCTCTATCAACGATCAAAGTCTAACTGTCACCTTTGATGGCACCCCATTGGCTGCGAATGTAGAGATAGACAACACGGGCAAGCGCATCCAGGCTCAAAATATTACAAATATGGGCCTACTCTGCCGTTACACAGCGACACTTGATGGAGGAATCAGCGATCAAGATGGAAATACTCTGGGTAATAATTACTCTTGGCAATTTACAACCCGTGACGGGCAATGGCAGGAAGCAACCTCTTTAGACCAAACTAATAATGCACTTCAGGTGTTTCTGAATCATTTGGAATTACTTGATAACGGCGATGCCTTTGCTCTGTGGTCCGGCTCGGTTGACGTTCTTCAAGGCAATATTTTCGTAAGGCAGTTTATCAATGGCCAATGGCAACCCACTGTTCAAATCAATACCCCCGGAACGAATCTGAGTGGCGGCGAAGCTGCGGTCAACGACCGTGGAGACGCTGTTATTGCCTGGCGAATTGCTAACGGAGCAAACGACACTACCCTGTTCGCCCGAGTTTATAATGCTCAGACCAACCAATGGACGGCAGCTCAACAGTTGCCCGAAAGCAATAACTCAGTGGACTCTCGATTTTCAGTGACTATCTCTGAAAATGGCACGGCATATGTTGCCTGGTCTCAACAACCAACTGCGAATGATTACGATCTCTATGTATCCAAGTATCAGTCAAATACAGGCTGGCAGACCCCGGAAGTGTCACTTGAATCCAACGATAACGATGATTTTGCACCTCACATCGCCATTACCGAAAATGATGACGTTTTCTTGATATGGAGAAACATTGACGCCGCAAACCCAACAGAGGGCGACATCCATGCTCAACATTTTCTCAGCGATGGAAACGGTGGCGGTGCCTGGACGGCCCCTCTTGAATTCGGAGTGGATGCCTCCAACAACGTTAGCCACTCTCTGACGGTGAACAAACAAGGCTATGCACTGGTTACCTGGAATCAGGTGGATGAAATTCAGTTCAGAGACAGTCTTTATGCTCGTTACTTTAATCCTACAGTCCAGGGTGGACGTTGGGGCGAAGTACAACGCATTGAAGATCAACCGGGCCTAACGGCCAGAACCTTTATCACTTTGGATAACGACGGCAACGCATTAGTCACTTGGCAGCAAGAAAGTAACGATGACCAAGCTGAGGAAACCTTTGTGTATGGCAACTACTACAACGCGACTCAAAACGATTGGTTGACCAACCCTGTTCGCCTGGCCAGCATAACCCAACAGCGTAATCGTAACATTCAGAGTAGCCGCTTGGCTCGTAGCAACAATGGCAGCGCCATATTAACCTGGTCTACCGAGGTTGATGGTAATCATGTGTTATACAGCCGATATTTTGATAATGAAACAAAACAATGGCAGGCGACTCAAACCCTCAACACAACCTCTTACAAACTGGATTCAGCTGTGACGGTTCTGGATGATCAGAACCACGCTCTTACAGCCTGGACCCAGCGCGTTAATGATCAAGACTCGCTTCACGTCAGTCGCTTTAACAGCTACACACAAGAATGGGGCAACTCAACACAAATATCACAAGCCGTCACTTATGTTCGCGATACTATGATGAGCGTTGATGAAAAAGGAAGAGGGTTGATTCTTTGGGAGCAACGACAAGGTCAAGCACTGCCAAACAACAGTGAGATCATATCGAGCTTCTTCAACTAAAGACAATTTGAATTAACCAACAGCAAGTCACATAGCGATCGTCAAACAGCGGTTCTTTTATATCAGAGCCGCTGCTCAATCAGGGCTTAAAAGCGTTTTATTAAACTAGGGAACCTCTGAACAAGTCCCTCTCTGCTCAGGCCTAAAAGAGAAATGTCTATTTGAGGCGCGGTTTTGAAGGCATAACGGGTTACGTCAAAAAGCCGCAACAAAAAAGAGGCATTTCTCTTAAGGCCC
>JBFHTA010000215.1:0-6917 GCA_041590855.1 Pseudomonadales bacterium | reverse complement strand
GATCGTTCCTTCCTGATCAATGTGCTGGAATCCGTCAATGACGCACACTTAGTCACTGCCATTATTAATATGGCACAAAGCCTGGATATGAAAGTGATTGCCGAAGGTGTCGACAGCCTCGAAAAACTGAATTTCCTGAAACAAAAAGGCTGTGATCATTATCAGGGCTTCTACTTTTCACGCCCCATCACCGGCAACGAGTTTATCCGCCTAATCAATCAAATCGGCCACATGGAAGCCTGTTAACACGGTTGAATTTTGGGAACCATAGGCGACCTTTTTATATAAATTCGGGCTATACTTCGGAAAACTCATTTTAAGGAGCCTTTATGAGCACGGATACCATCATAGGTTTAGCCATCATCGTCGGTGTTTTCTTGCTGGTTGTTTCCATGTACAACCAACTGGTGACGCTTCGTAATCGTTTCAAAAACAGCTTCGCCCAAATCGACGTTCAACTACAGCGCCGTTATGAACTGATTCCCAACCTTGTGGAATCTTCCAAAGCGTATATGACCCATGAACGTGAAACGCTGGCTCAAGTAATGGAAGCAAGAAATCAGGCGTCTTCTGCCAGCAAACAAGCGGCCGCACATCCTGAAGATCCGGCTGCCCTTAAAGCACTTTCCAAAGCAGAGAGCCGACTGACCTCTATGCTTGGTGGTTTCTACGCTGTTGCTGAAAACTATCCGGATTTGAAAGCCAATGAAACCATTGCCCAATTGATGGAAGAGTTAACCTCTACAGAAAACCGGGTAGCCTTCTCTCGTCAAGCGTTCAACGACGCCGTGATGAACTACAACACCTATCGGGAACAATTTCCAAGCAATCTGATTGCCGGCTTATTCGGCTTTAAGTTTGCGGAGCTTCTGGAAATAGACGACCCCAAAAAGCGCGAAGCCGTCAAAGTCAGTTTCAACTGATCGCTCTATTGCACTACCAATAACGCTGCCATTCTCATTATCAAGGGCAGCGTCTTCAGTTTAGAATGGATTATCCGCTTGAGTACGAACGGCCTTTTTGGCCGTTTTCCGGGCAAGCCTTACGGTCATTAACCATGGACTTTTTCGAACACCAAGCCAAAGCCAACCGATCCAGCAAATATCTGATTCTCGGTTACCTGGTTGCACTTGTCATCATCACGCTGGGATTCAATCTGGCGGGCATGATCGTCTGGGCCGTCGCCACAGAACCTCTGGCATTAGGCCAAGCTACGCAAGAACTTAACCTTTCCCACCTCTTACCTCTATGGCTGGATTCCCGCTACAGTTGGCAAGTCACGGTCGCGGTTATCCTGTTTGTGGGCACAGTATCGCTGGCCAACTGGTTCAGCTTACGCCAAGGTGGAGATCAGGTAGCGAAAATGATGGGTGGCCGACGTATCCCGGCAAACACCATGAACAAAGATGAAAAACGCTTGTTAAATGTTGTGGAGGAAATGGCGCTTGCCGCAGGTATGCCAGTTCCCGATGTGTTCATTATGGATCAGGAACACGCCATTAACGCCTTCGCCGCCGGCTACGCACCCAACGAAGCAGCGATCTGTGTCACACGGGGCCTGATCATCTCTCTGAACCGCGACGAACTTCAGGGCGTTATCGGCCACGAGTTTTCCCACATACTGAATGGCGACATGCGATTGAACGTGCGCATTATCTCGGTGTTATCCGGTTTGGTGGCCATGGGCCAGTTAGGCCGATGGTTGACCGAACTGGGATTCCGAAGCAGCCATGACACCAGAGGCGGCGTATTCTTTCTGATTTTACCCGGCCTATTGATCTGGTTAATTGGAAGCCTGGGCGTGCTGTGCAGTCGTGTTATTAAAGCCGCTTTATCCCGGCAGCGGGAATTCCTTGCCGATGCCTCAGCAGTACAGTTCACCCGTCAAACACAAGGCATCGCATCGGCTTTACATAAAATCCATCACCACAGATACCAGTCTTTACTGAAGAATCGTCACGCCGAAGACCTGAGCCACATGTGCATCGCCAAAACGCTTAATATGCGTTTTACCTCTCTATTGGACACTCACCCACCCATCGAAGAGCGCATTCGCCGATTAGATGCCCAGTTCCTTACCAAGACGAAAATTCAGGCCGCTCAAACTCGCTTACAAGAACAAAGCCAAACCGATGGTTCCGTGACCACTGGTACAGCAAATAACACAGAAAGACTATCTGCCGGTTCGTCTTCAGCAACGACATCGCCACTTCCCACCGAGACACTATCAAGCAATTTCTCGGACTCAGAGACAAGTACGCTTCCACCATCGGATGCGCTCTATGGCACCGAGCTGCAACAGGAAGAAATGATCGAGTTTACCTCGCCGATGCAACAAGCCAATGTTGATCAAGCCGTTGCGTCCATCGGCCTTACGGACGACCAAAGGATAGAAGCGGCCCGAGCCTGCTTATCGTCCATGCCACAAGACCTCCTGATGAGCTTACGCCAACCGGATTACGCCCCTTTGGTTTTACTGTTAATGCTGGCCCAAACCAACACTCAGCCCAACATAGCCATCAAGATTCTGGAAAAACACCAGAAATATCCACAAAGCTTGCTGGAGCACTACCTTCCCATTGTGTCAGAGATGCAAAATCGTCCTATCTATCCGGTCTTACAACTGGCAATGGCCGCTGTTAAGTCCTGCACAAAGGAAGACAAACAAGATTTATTACGTACAGCAAAGCAAATCATTGCGTCAGACAACAGCGTTCAACCACAAGAGCTCTTCTTTTATCTGGTACTTTTCCGACACTTAAATCCCAAAGCAAAACGAAACCCTGCCATTGAGATTTCTTCCATTAGCCAACTGAAAAAAGAACTTGCGACCCTGTTTGCCTTTCTCTGTCAGTTCACAGATGAAGAGCACAAAGACGCCGCCTTTCAAAAAGCGATACAACAGTTTCATATTACAGGGGTGACTCTGCCGGACTACCAGAGAATTTCGCACCAAGCCCTCGGCAACGCCATTTTCCGAATAGAGCATCTGGCCCCTATGCTAAAACGCAGTGTAGTGTTGGCAGTGACCGATCTCATGCAACACGATGACACCATTACCCATCAGGAATTTGATTGGTTACGTATGCTCGCGGACTGCTGGGATTGCCCCATACCCTTATCGGTCAGTGTGACGACACCTGCATAGAAACAGGCATATAAACGATAAGACAAGTACAGGAAACGCTTAGGCAGAAAATTTTTCGGCAGATTCTTGATTCAGAATTTCAGAGAGTTTCTCTGAGATTTGGTCTGGATTGTCAAAATCCACCCCAAAATGATATTGAATGCCACTGATCATGGCACGATGAATGTCTGCAAGTGGCTGATCAGAGCACAACACCTGCACAGACAAGCCCATTCCCACCATAGATTGCAACAGACTGGAAAGTTTCACATCGTCCTCTGCCAACCCGGTCATGCCAGACACCAGCACACAGGTACAACGCTTCACCAGGTTTGGCCAAACATGCCCTTCCTGCTCAATGTCTGAAAAGTGGATGAGTTCCAGCGATTGAGCTTTTAACTGCGACAATACCAGAGAATCGGGAATGAAATCTAAATACAGAACGGTCTTCATGATCACTACTGCCTCGATGTTAACTGTACTATCGGCAGCATAGTTGATCGGTTTAGGGTTTTGATCCTAATTGAAGAGAATCTGACATCTCTTACAACGAACCAAGCTGATTGCTTAATTAGACCGGAGCAATCACATAATGATAAATGGCCAGGAAATGGCAAACACTGCCGCCAATCACAAACAGGTGCCAAATGGCATGACTGAACGGCAGTTTTGGCAGCATGTAAAAGATGACACCCACACTGTAAACCACACCCCCTGCCACCAACAAAGAGTAACCGGCCGGATCGATTGCTTCGACAAAGTCTTTCCCACAGAACACCGCAATCCACCCCATCATCAAATAGGTCAGCACCCGCAAAATTTTAAAACGATGGCGAAAAAAGACCTTAAGAATGATCCCCACTGCAGCGATTCCCCACACCAGTGCAAATACAGGCCAACCAATGGTTTCTCTCATATTCACAAGCAAGAAAGGGGTATAAGAACCGGCAATCAATAAGTAGATCGCGCAATGATCGAGACTTTTGAAACGATCCCGTTTTATCGGGCAATGAACAGAATGGTAAACGGTGGACGCCAGGTACAAGGCAATTAAGCTCAGACCATAGATAAAGGCACTGACAATCACCCAGACATCCTGTGCCGAAAAGGCTGCGACCAATAAAAACCCTAACCCGACCACACTGGCGAGTGTTCCCGCACCATGAGTAATGGCACTGGCGAGTTCTTCTTTAACAGAAATGAAAATATCTTCGGCTTGGATATGATCGGGGTATTGGGATGTCATGATGAACGCTCCAGGTATTCCGGGAAAGGCGATTCTGCTTCACATCGCCACTAATGGACCCACTCAGGATCACACGGTCATCATACTACGTGAAAGCCAAATTAATGGAAACACACCCACCGCCATCACATGATGATTTCAAAGCGCCTAGAGCGCTCGACGGATTAGGCTACACTGGCACCCAAAACAACCAATACCGCTGCTGTGCTAACTAAAAAGGGAACCGAAGAGGTGATCATTGATTTCATAACTATTTCCTCAAGCACTTCTCAAACCATCTAACTCGACGTCTCACATGCAATTTTCAAGTGCTATATCTCAAGTGCTATATCTCAAAAGCAATATCTCAAGAGCAATCTTTCAAACACCATGTTTCGATCAGGTTAGATTCACGTTTTATGCCATCCGAATGTATTCATCCGTTGGCTTATGATTATGTAACCCATGATAGAGAACGAAAGCGATGGACGTTTTGATCTGGCTCAGTAAATGATCGCCAGAAACACGCATTTACAAACCAATGCGCTTAATCAGAGGTAATATCCCACTTGGCTAAGGCTTGATCGTCGGTGTCTTTGGCATCAACCCAATGCCCTTCACCATCTGCGGATTCTTTCTTCCAGAAAGGTGCAGTGGTTTTCAAGTGATCCATAATGAACCACGCAGCGTTAAATGCGTCCTCTCGATGGGCAGATAACACCATCACCAGGACAATTTGATCGGCAGGTTTCAATTCACCAATACGATGAATAATCACCGCTTTATTGATACGCCAGCGTTCGGCTGCAATCCCGGCGGTACGTTGCAAAGACTTTTCCGTCATACCCGGGTAATGTTCTAACGTCATTGACTGTTGTTCAGCGTCAGCAAACTCCCGTACCCGGCCAACAAACATCACCTGTGCACCGTTAGTCACATCTTGATCAGTCCATTGCGCCGATAAAGCACCAAGATCGAAGTCTGCTTCCTGAACCGCAATGGCAATCTCACAACCATTGACTGTTTGAGTAGACATTTCAGGCACCTGTTATCCCCCCGTCACCGGCGGAAAAAAAGCGACTTCAGAGGCAGTAGTAATAACATCCTGTTCACCTGCGTGCTCCTGATCAATGGCCACCAACACACGCTTGCCCGACAAGGCCGACGCCCAGGGCTCACCACGCTCCACCAGTAAGGCTTTCAATTGCCCGGCCGTTTCAACGCCTTCCGGTAAGGCAATGTGCTCTTCCGATTGACCAATGGCTTCACGCAAGCGCGCAAAATAAACAACTTTCACAGACTGAACCTCAACTTCACTAACCTTTATAAACAAGATGTCTACGACGCCAACACCCTGCTGAATCCGACAGAAAGCGCAATTACAGCCACTCTCTGAACGGAAGAATCTTCACTTTCGCGCCAGCTTCCAGTGGCCCCTGTTCACGATCCAACACCATAAAGCAGTTGGATTCAGCAATGGATGACAACACCCCGGAACTTTGGCTGTTAAATGGTGTTACTTTAAGTCTACCATCTTCACCCATCACATAGTGAGCGCGTTGGAAATCCATCCGACCAGGACGCTTTCGTACCGATTGAGTTACTCTGGCGGGTAAGAAGGCTAAAGGTTCCACCGCCTGTCCCGAAAACTGCTGAATTGCAGGACGCGCCAACAACATAAAGGTAACAATGGCCGATACCGGATTCCCCGGTAAGCCCAATAAATAACCGACCTGATCCGAATCGTTTTTGCTCAGTCGACCACACGCAAAAGGTTTCCCCGGCTTGATCGCTACCTTCCAGAAATCGATGTTACCCAGGTCGTCCAACACTTGCTTTACATAGTCAGCATCACCAACCGACACTCCGCCAGTGGTAATCACAAAATCTGCGGATTTGGCCGCCTCACTGAAAGTGCGTTCAAATAAGGCTTTGTCGTCTTCAAGGGTTCCGTAATCGGTTACCTCGCAGCCAAGTTTCTGCAACATGGGCAGCAGGAAATAGCGATTGCTGTTGTAGATGGTCCCGGCCGGTAACGGATTCCCCGGCTCTACCAGCTCATCGCCCGTGGAAATCACAGCAACTTTAGGACGACGATAGACAGTTACCTGATCAATACCTACCGATGCAATCAAGCCAAGATGAGAGGCATCAATGCGCGTTCCCCTCGAGACTATAGTGTGGCCCTCACTGATGTCATTGCCCACCGGGCGAATGTTTTCAGCCACTCGATGATCGGCAACACCATTAGCGCTGGATAGACGGATAAGATCGCCTTCCCGCTCAATCTCTTCCTGCATGATGACGGTATCTGCACCGTCCGGTACTTCTGCTCCGGTCATAATGCGAACCGCCTCGCCTGGCAGGACAATCAACTCAGACGCATCACCCGCCAAGCGGGTTGCAACAACTTGCCATTGCCCTTGATCGTTCGCTTCATTCAAACGCAGCGCGTAGCCATCCATCGCGGAATTATCTTTTGGCGGTACATTGATCGGGGAACGAATGTCATGCGCTAATACCCGGCCAACGGCATCCAGTAACGCCACCGTTTCCAGAGCCGTC
>JBFHTA010000214.1:0-6923 GCA_041590855.1 Pseudomonadales bacterium | reverse complement strand
CCCCGGGTTCAAATCTACATTCCCGGAGATACTGAGCGAAGTAAAATACAATCGCGCAGTAACGCCGGAGCTGTTCAGATCATAAGTACCAGAGAGCTGGCCCGACGCCTTCTCATGATCTCCGGGTGCAAAGGTATCACTGCCAAAGGTGGCTAAAATATGATCACTGGAAGACCAGGTGGGTACATTAAGTTGTGCACTGCTGTTGCTGGTAACGCCGGCAGGAAACACGTCCTGACATAAGTCAGCTCGACTGACGGCACTGAACAACAAAAAAAGAGCGGCTGTAATAAAGACACGCATTTAGGCTTCCTTGTCCCACAAACCTAAGAGAGTTGTCTTTATCAGTTTAGATCAAAAATTAACCGACCTAAGCGACCTTGTGTTATCGATAACTTTCCCTGAGATAAAACACGGGTTCTCGGCCGGAAAATACGCCAAAGGTAGCAGTTCCTGTGGGGTTTTCATTAGGAATGTTTGTTGGCATCTGTATAAAGAAATCAAATTTCAGCCAATCTGCGACATCCAGTGTCACATTCACACTGCCCTCGTTGCCTTGCCCCGGCCCTTGATTGGGCTGAGCGGGTTTACTCAACAGAATAACGCCCTGGCCCTGGTTAAACGTCCCCAGGCTGGCACTGACATCGCCCGGAGAACCAGAGCTAAGATTTCCGGTGTATTGGTCCAAGGAGAGATCACTGCTGCTCCAATCGTTCGGCGAGCAGACATCTTGAGTATTGGTCACAAACGCAAACTGGCCCCCTCCCACTTCCTGCCAATATTGAATCGACACTGGTAGCTGCAATGGCAACAATTCCGAGCCATTGTTGTTTGCTATAAACACCCGGCCATAGCGTAATTCCGTTCCATTGATGTCTGCGATTGAATAATCAATACACGGGCCTGTAGAACTGAGTTGATAACAAACGCCATCGGCATCAGTTAGACCAGCCTGTGTCAGGCTCCAGTCGACTTCCCCGGCAAAAGGACCATCCAAATCCGCACCGCGTTGATAGGTCAACTCCAAACCAGAGAAGGTCAACACGCCATCGCCATCATAATCGGAGGTTTCCGTTAAACTGATGGTTGAAGGCGACGTGGCCAGGGTTGCGCTCTTACTGGCTGCTACAGAGTCCACAACGCTTTCTTTATCCGTTGTGGGTTGCGCTAATCGCCAGTATGCCCCCCCGTAATTCTGCGTAACCGCCCCTGAAAGCGCATAGCCGGTGACGGTTAATTCAATATCGTCCGACAACGAAAAGCCTTGATCAAGATATGTAAATGAACAGCTTTGCGAAGGTACCGGATCAAGCATGGGACTGGCTAAAGACAGATTGGTCGGAGCATGACTGACGGCCAGATACGCCGGAGTAAAACGTCCAAGATTATGCACATAACCTATAATGTTGTGGCCAGACGATAAATAACTGGTTTGAGTCAGATCGACATCAATAATGCCCACTTCATCGTAGTTCAGCGGTTGATTCGCCTCGCCCGCAGTGAAACCAGTGATACTGGTAACCGATAAATCCCCTACTTGCCCGGCGGAGGGTTGAAAACCGGAAAGACTCAAACCAACCGTGTTACTCGCCACTTCCTTACCAAATCCGGGTAAACAGGTGTTATCCAATAAATTGGCGTTAGTCAGCGGGTTAGCACTGCCATCGGCATCCCCGGCCTGGTAAATTACAGCTCGAACATTCAGTGTGAACTCTTCCCCGGCTTTTTTGAACACCGAATCCGTGGCCGATGTTGCCACACTGGTATTGGTACCATTACCCCGATCGCCTCCGGCCAGATCAGTGCAACTGCCGCCCACATCCACCGCAAAGCCGAACGGCCGAACAACCGCAATGGCACTCTCTCCGGTGACGGCTATCGGAGTCCCCGTCCCGTTAGTAAGGGTTTGGTTATCTTCTAACAACAGAGTAAACCGGCCAACATCACTGGACGTCAGTTCAAGCTCTGCCACCCCCTGATCAAAGTTCACCGTATAATTATTCGCCCCCGGTTCTGCCCCGGGCAAGCTTACCAAGCTGTTGCCTCCGGTTTGCGTTAACCCTGGCGCCAAAGGTGCTGGAACAGACGCATCAAAGGTACCCGACGTTTGTTGATACCAGGCTTTTAATGGCTTATCGCCATCATATTCGGTCACTACACCGCAATTATCGGTGCTGGTATCTTTTTTGATGTAGCTAACTTTAAGGCTGTGGTTCCGCCCTGCCACGGCAACAGTGGTATCCAAACCATCCGAATCCAATGGGTCATCCCATTCCACAATAAAGGCGTTATCGGAAAAATTAAGCAGCGGGGAACTGGCCGTCAAACCTTGTTCACTGTCCACTGCCGACAGCATCACACCCTCTTCAAAAGGGTAAGTCAATTCCAGCACTGCATCACCACCATCACCGGTACTGAAGGTATAACTGGCTAACCCATCACCCGCTGTCGGATCATTAATGGGGTTTTCCGCATTCCCGCTTTTAACATCCCAGGTTCCCCGGTTGGTAGACGTCGAAAGGCTAAAGGTACCTGTATAATTACTTAATCGAGTACAAGGCGAGTTATTGTCAGCACAGGCAATCAGCGTGATTTCAGCAGGCTGACAGGTGCTGTTATTAGTGGCACTGGCGACGATTTCAATGTGATCTAAGGCACTGACGCAAGGATGAGTATAACTCATGATATCCTGGATACCGGCCTGGGAAATCGCCCGCGAATACACCCTCACTTCATCGATCAAGCCTTCGAAATAGCGTCCACCGAAGCCCTGATCCCCCCCTATCTGCAAAGGTAAGTTATTGAGCGGCAGTGACCCCAGATTATCGGTTTTGGAATTATCCAACACTCCGTTAATGTAAATGGCTTGATATGGCTGGCTGGAAGAATAGACAATCGCCACATGCGTCCAGGCATTCAGCGGTACTGTTTGTGAACCGGTCAACTCACGGGCACCTCCACCCCACCACCAATTTAAATTCCCGGACGAATTTAAGTGAAACTCAAAATTATCGTCTTTTGAAATAATTGTTTTTAAGCCGGAACCGGTCGGATAAGCTCTTGGATAGACCCAAGCTGTCACCGTTAATTCTTCTTCAATGTCTAAAAGAGGGTCGTCCGGTACGTTAACAATCTGGCTGGCACCGTTAAGGTTTGCGCCATAACAGCCCCTGGCCGGAGAGGTCGCGGCTCCATTCTGTGGCGTACCGTGTAAATTGAAATTTGAACTGTCCACCGCCTCATTTGCAGTGTCCGACCAAGCCGTTTCGTCCAGCCGGTAATAGGCACGATTGGAGAAGTCTGCAACGAAGGTCTCTGAAAACGCAATAAAGGATACCGCTTCCGTAGTATGGGCACGGTCATTGTCGTTATCCGTGTCCTCATCAATCTTCAGCTGAACGGCGCTGTTGGAAACCGAGCATCGTCTTGTCCAGCCGCCATCGACACCATCCCGCTTTTGCTTATTACCAACCACCAACGGCGGCCCCGAGTAGCTCTGTTGGAAACTTATGCTAGTGCAGTTATGAGTAATTGAATCAGAGGAACGAAGCACTTCACCAGAAATGACATTGCCATTTAAATCTTTGAAATCCGGAATGATGCCATTCTCAATCGCCAAATAAGCCACTTGCTCATTGGATGATACCGTGCCACCGGTAACTTCAGCCCTATCCATACTGATCTGAGCGCCGGTAGAAGTCACATTATTAGCGAAGCCGGTTAACCATGGCGTATTGGAGGTGGATGAACCATTCACTTTCGACTGAACCTGTACCAGCACACTGGGCGCCGATGCAAAATCGGTGCGGCTAAAAACCAAATTCAAATACGAGCTACCAGATAGCAACTTGCTCTGGAAATTCGCCATATCCAAAAGATTCACTTCCAGTTTTGGGCCGCCATTAGGAAACTCAAACTGCCCGACCGGAAACACCACATAGTGCATTTCCATATCAGGAACTGTGGCATTGTTTGCGCCCGGCGGTTCCAGAGCAATCACCTCGAAACTATCCAGGGTCACATTACGAATACGGAATGCCTGAGGGTCCGGGTTTGCGTTATCCGTTAGCACAAAAACAGCCGGGGTCGATTCATAGGATTGATTGAATTCCACCGTTTGCCAGTTACCGATCGAATTCAAAGTAACGCTACCTGCTTCCACTACCAAATCATTGGCAGGTGTTGGCGGCACATAATCGGAGTCGTAGGAAAAGTCTGAAGAAAACACCAACAGACTGGCCGCTTCCGCAATGTGACTACGTTCATTGTCCTGACGTTGATCTTCATCCACCAACAAACCCACCGAAGAGCTAGATAGGCTACAGCGACGTAACCAACCACCATCCGCTTCGTTTCTGGTGACCTTACTGGCAATGACTAACGGTGGCGCAGAATATGAGCCTAAAAAGTTGTGGGTTGTACAGCCATCGTTATACCCGATAAATTTTGACGGCGTGTTTTGCGTTTCATAGAGAACACTGGTATTCGAAGTGGAGGTGAATGATCCCTGAACATTTGAAGGTAAATACACATACCCTAGCGACTCATTCGAAATATCGTTGACTCTGTAATTATTGGGCCCGGAGGTGGTGTCGTAGTCTTCACTGCGATCGATGGAAACATTAAATTGATTCGACGCCTGACTGGTTACGACTGCACTCATCCATGGCTGCAACGGACCACTTGGCACATGAGCCGGCGAATTGTTCATTGTTTGCAGTTGCACCAGGGTGGCAGCATTAGTCACACCGGGGGTGGTCAAGGTAGTACTGTCATTTCTATCCAATCCCCCGCCTGGACCGGTATTGTTAAAGCTCTGGCCATTATAGGAAAACACACCCGCAGTAATCTGATGGCCACTGGGTAAGGTATTCGTTCCCGGTTCTATCGCAAAATAATGCACGGTCATGCCAACGTGTGGCCCGTCTTCAGACGCAGGCTCTACAGGTGCCACTTCAAACCCGGTTAAGGTTACGTTGCGAATACGGGTCATGGAGCTATCACCCCCATCCGTCGTCGCCATCACAAATACAACGGGAGTAAAGGTAAAAGGCTGGTTGAAGGTAACAGAGGTATAAGCACCAGTAGTAAATGTGCTGTCAACGGATACCGTCCGGGCTTCCATCTTCCATGCGTGGGCAAATCCAGTAACTAACAGGCCATAAACGGCCAAACACCAAATAATAAGATGACGCTGAAACAATGAACTACTCCAAACCACTCTAATATTTTGAACTGCTAGTTTTCTATCATCATGGACACGGTAAGTTCACGGGAAGCAAAATCGGGACTCCCCCCAAACTGTCCCTGCCCGCCGTAGGTGGCTAATACCCGTATTTCATAGATAAAAACATTCTCTGTAGCGGAACCTTCTTTGTACGGTGTTCGGGAGCAGGATTCCAATGACACGGAAAAACCCTGAATGGTAGTGCTGATGGCACCAGTGGAAGGGCAGGCATTGTTTGTCCGAACCTGATAGGCCGCCCATTCCACCCCACTGTAAGCGGCATAATACGCACGGGCACTTTGTAAGCCCATCGAAGAAGTGGCAGTCTGACTGCTGTTGATTCGCTCCAAGGCAGCAATAATCAACGCAACGATAACGATAAGAAAGGCCACCGCAGGAAGCGCAAAGCCCGATGAACGATCCAGAGACTTCAACATACTCATGGCGCGTTATCCACATGAACCTGGTGAACCAAGCGTATTCGCTCACCGTCTTCCGACACCGTCAGGGTAATGGTTAACAGGCCTGAACGCTGGGCATTACCCGCTGCATAACTGAAGGCACATTCCGTAACGTTCTCAAGTAAACGGGATTGAATGCTTGCACTGGAAAGTGGGGACGCCAAGCGATCGTCGGCCTGATCGGCTTCAAAGTCATACCCCTCGTACCGCCAAATCGTTTCCGTGGAAACATCACAAATATAAGACAGCGCCTGATCCACCAAATAGAAGCGCTTTTGCGGGGACTGAAACGCAAACTGATGGCCAGTGTTTAACGTCATTACATTGCTGTCTGTTCCGGTATACGACAGGGTATCACCATCGTCTGAAATAACATGACTGCCAAGCACTGGCACGGCGCCGGACGCTGGATTATTAGCAGCCGCAGCATAAACATTAGCACCGTTGACCGGATCACCGGAACCATCCACCTGACCGATGTTGTAGATTACCAAACGATCATCCGCGCCCAGTGCTGGCAAACGCCCTAACACCTGGAAGTCGGTGTCTGAGGTAGAAAAGTCCAAGACTTTATCGTCATCATTCACCGTCCCGTCGCCGGCCAGTAATCGATAGCGACCTGCGTCCTTGATTGGAATAAGTTCAAGGTACTGATCAGCACCTACACCCCCGGTCACTCGCACACTGTTGGGTAAGGCATGGCGAATATCCCGTGCCATCTGGCGAACCGCCGTTTCTGCCTGATCCACCAACACGGCACGACGGCTTAGATCCACAAACGCCGTCATTTGATTACCAATCATGGTCGCCGCCAACACAGCCACGATACCCGCGATGGTAATCACGATAACTAATTCAATGAGTGTAAAGCCGTTGGCGGGTTTGAATCTGATCATGCTTATCGACTCCTAATAATTCGTTCGATAAGCTGACAGCAGTACGTCCGCACCTAAGGGGCTGGTAACAGACACTGTGACCAATAACGCATTAGCACTGGCAATACCACCAAACGCAGACGGAACCACGGTGACAGATACGTCGTAATTTTCCAAACCACTAATGGCGGTACCGGTTTGATCCTCAACGCCGGTGGATGAATAATTATGGAAATCACAGACGTCGTCTTTATCCGAACGGGCCGCCTCAACATCAGTACAGACGTTACTGGTATCCGGATCAGCAAAGGGCTTTAACAGAATTTCTTCCATCAGAGACTCGGCGGCAATCTGAGCCTG
>JBFHTA010000213.1:0-6996 GCA_041590855.1 Pseudomonadales bacterium | reverse complement strand
ATGGCTTCTTCAACTGTGCTGGCAGGGGCAAGTGATACCTCGCCAGTTTGCTTACCCAGTGCCGGGTTATATACCGCTGCCAAGCGGGCACTGGGTGGGGTAATTTGGCCATTGATAAAATGAGTAATCTGATTCATGTGAAGTCCGTATATCAAACTGGTTTTAATTCTATCTCTAAGAGCGTATTACAAGGATTTTAGTCTTGGTGTCCGTTGCTATAAGGTTTTTATAGCATTACCTAAGGCGGCAATAAGCTCATCAATCTGGTTTTCGCTGATGATCAGAGGAGGGGACATTGCAATCACATCACCCGTACAACGCACCAAGGTGTTTTCTTTCCAAAAACAATGATGGAAGGCTTTATAGCCGCGTTCACCCAGTTTGTCGCCAGGTTGAAATTCGACTGCACCGACCAAACCATAATTCCGAATATCTTTTACCACTTCGTATTCGCGCAGAGAGTGCAGCGCTTCTTGCCAATGGCTTTCTAACTCTATGGCTTTTTCGAACAGATTTTCCTGTTCATAGATATCAAGCGTCGCTAACGCTGCGGCTGCGGCCACCGGATGGCCGGAGTAAGTGTAACCATGGAAAAGTTCAATGACCTCTTCCGGCCCGGACATAAAGGCTTCGTGGATGAAATCCTGAACAAACACGGCCCCCATAGGAATAGCCCCATTGGTCAGGCCTTTCGCTGTAGTGATGATGTCTGGTGTTACGTCCATTCGGTTGGCTGCAAATGCGCCACCAACACGTCCATAACCGGTAATGACTTCATCGAAAATCAGTAAGATGTCATTTTGTTTCGTGATTTCCCGCAAGCGCTGAAGGTAACCTTTGGGTGGCATAAAGACGCCACCGGAGCCGACCACAGGTTCAACAATCACAGCGGCAATATTTTCTGCACCATGAAGCAGGATCATGTCATTCAGTTCTTCTGCAAGCTCCGCCCCATGTTCTGGTAGTCCTTTACTGAAGGTGTTTTCTGGTGTCCAGGCATGTTTTAAATGATCGACGCCAGTTAACAGACTGCCGAAAAATCGTCTGTTATTGCCTAAGCCACCAACAGAGATGCCTCCAAAGTTGGTGCCGTGATAGCCCTTTTCCCGGCCGACTAAGCGGGTTTTGCTGCCGTTGCCTTTGGCTTTGTGATAGGCAAGAGCAATCTTTAATGCCGTATCTACCGACTCAGAACCTGAGTTAGTGAAAAAGACCCGGTTCATTCCTTCCGGGCTGTGTTTAATCAGACGCTCTGCTAACTCGAATGGTAAGGGGTGGCCCATTTGAAAAGTGGGTGCGAAGTCCAGTTGATCAATTTGCTTGGCTACGGCGTCCGAAATCTGTTTTCTTCCGTGGCCTGCGTTGGTACACCATAGACCTGCTGTGCCATCCAGAATAGAGCGGCCATCATCCGACTTGTAATACATCCCTTCAGCAGAAACCAACAGGCGGGGTTCAGATTTGAACTGGCGGTTGGCAGTGAAGGGCATCCAGAAAGCATCAAGAGACGTGGATGACATGATTGAAACCTCTGTTTGTTATTTTGAACATGTCATTGGGAGTGTATGTTAAATAAATAAAACATCAAGCCTTTAATGAAATAAATAATTAAAAAGCTATTTTTAGGCTAGGATATATCGATTAATGCCTTGCAGTGCCTAGGGTCGTTGGTTGGAAGGGTGGCTGTTTCAGAAAAACTTTGTGTTCAATATATTGAAAATATCTTGTCACTTGAAGTAAGGTCTATCTTTACATATAGATTTCATAACAGGTAATTGATATGGCTGATGTTCAAAGTCTTGAATACTGGACCGCATTAAAGAATGAACTCTCTTTTGAAGGACGGGCCTTCATTAACGGACAATTGGTGGATGCTCTCAGCCTAGAAACCTTTGATTGCATAACTCCCATTGATAACACCTTATTATGTAAGGTGGCCAGTTGTGATGATCAGGATGCTGAGTTGGCCGTTAGAGTAGCCAGAGAGGCGTTTAATTCTGGAGTTTGGGTCAACATGGCTCCGGCTGAACGCAAGACTGTCTTACAACGCTTTGCTGATCTGATTGAAGCCAATGCAAAAGAACTGGCGTTGTTAGAAACCTTGGATATGGGTAAACCGATCAATGACTCTTATAACGTTGATGTCAATGCTACCTTAAGGGCATTACGTTGGACGGCCGAAGCCACTGACAAAATCTATGATGAAATAGCCCCAACACCGCATGATGAGCTGGGCATGGTGACAAGGGAGGCGGTTGGTGTGGTTGCTGCAATTGTACCTTGGAACTTCCCTATGATCATGGCCACCTGGAAATACGCACCGGCCTTGGCAATGGGCAATTCTGTCATTCTGAAACCCTCTGAAAAGTCGCCGCTAACGGCGATTAAGTTAGCTCAGCTTGCGAAAGAAGCAGGTATACCTGATGGTGTATTTAATGTGCTTCCTGGCTTTGGACATACGGTGGGTAAGGCTCTGGCGCTGCATATGGACGTGGATACGCTTGTCTTTACTGGCTCAACGGGGGTTGCTAAGCAGCTGATGGTTTATGCAGGCCAGTCCAACATGAAACGTGTCTGGACTGAAGCTGGAGGTAAATCGCCGAATGTGGTGTTTGCTGATGCTCCGGATTTGGACGCAGCGGCAGAAGCGGCAGCCAGTGCAATTTGCTTTAACCAGGGGGAAGTCTGTACCGCAGGTTCTCGTTTGTTAGTAGAAGACAGCATTGCCGACCAGTTTATGGAGAAGGTGAGGGAAGCTGTAAAACACTGGAAGCCCGGTAACCCACTTGACCCGGAAACCAATGTCGGTGCGATTGTAGATGAAGCTCAACTGGAGCGGGTACTCAGCTACATTGAAAAAGGCCAAAGCCAGGGTGCTAAGTTAACGGTAGGTGGAAGCAAAGTGGCACCTGTTAGCGGCGGAATGTATGTAGAGCCTACGGTGTTCGAAAGCGTGGAATCGGATATGGCCATTGCAGAAGAAGAAATCTTTGGCCCGGTGCTTTCGGTTATTCGTTTTACAGATGAAGTTCAGGCATTAAAAATTGCTAATGACTCCGTCTATGGGTTAGCGGCTGCGGTTTGGACATCTGATCTCAGTCGGGCTCACAGATTTGCCAAAGGTTTACGAGCCGGATCTGTTTGGGTGAATCAATACGACGGAGGGGATATGACAGCCCCATTTGGTGGGTATAAGCAATCGGGTAATGGCCGGGATAAATCACTCCATGCGTTTGATAAGTATTCTGAAATCAAAGCGACCTGGATAAAGCTGTAAGTAGCTTTGTTCGCTTTCAAATAAATCACAGTTTCGAAAAAGGCTTTTACCTGTTGGTAAAAGCCTTTTTTGAGAATAGGAAGTGCTTTAGAGGTTAATTTTTATCTAGCTCGAGTGAGAACCTTTGTAAGTTTTCTGGATCATCACCAACTTCGAGAAGCAATAAAGTGATGGTTTCGTCAGGATCATCCTCATCGCCAGTATTTTCATAAAAAAGTTTGCCAGTGTAAGTACCATCTAGGGTGTTACATGTTTCTAGCTCTAGATTTAGATTAAACAAGCTTTTGGTTGTGTTGATTATCTCAACGGTACCAGTGTATGAGCAGTTTGCGTCATCTGGCTTGTCGGCAGTTTCTTCAGGTGTGTCCGGGTCATCGGGAGCGTCCGGGTCATCAGGGGTATCTGGATCATCATTGTCTGTATTGCCTGCCTGCCCGGTAAATGTTCCATCTTCGTTGAAAGTCAGTGCTAAAGTATTTCCTGAGTTGCTCCAGATTCCCTCCAGATTGGATAGGTTGGCTTCTTTATCGTAATTTGTATTTAAATCAACTTTAAAGGATTGGTACTCAACACCACTGATCAGTCCATCACCGGACATGGTTAGTTCAGATGCATGTGTGATCCCTTCAATGGTCAAGGCACTTGTCAACGTACATTTGAAGGATCTCCCTATTCGGGAGATATCGCACTCTTCCATTGAGTGGTCAACAACTGTGTTATTTTCCTCTTCGTAGATATACCAAATGGACTGATGATTTGAGTCAACAGCAACCATAAGCTTGTATTCTATTTGTGGATCTGTTGTTAGAAAGGTTACCTCTCCATCCCAGACGCCTTGTACTCGCCTATCTTGTATAGCAGTGTGGCCATCACCACTGCCGCCAGCACCGCATCCAATCAGTGTCAGGGTTGATAAGGCTAAGGCTATTCCCTTTTTCATTTTTAACTCCGAATTTTTATTATTAATGAGATTTATATGCGTTTTTATAGGTTTAACAGTTAATTAAAACGCTTGGAAAATATCTCATTCTCACCATTGTCACGCTGGGCCCAAAGCAACAAAGCTTCCCCTTTTGTATTTAAACCTATGGAGGTTTCCGTAATAGAAGCTGGATCTTCAGTCAACTGGAATGGAACGGTCCACTCGTTAGTAGAAACGTTATAACGACTCATGTATAGGTGTTTTTCATTGTCGTCATTTTGCTCAAACCACACTGTTAAACCGTGTTTTTGGGCATCAATCATCGTTTCAGCACTGCCTTGGATGGCACCTTCTGTATCAATAACCAGAGTGGGTTGCCACGTTGTATTTGATGATTTGAAAATACGGCTTCGCAGTACTGTTACTGTGGTATTTGGTTGACCTTGTACCTCATCCTCTGTGGTCCAGGTAAGAATGGCATCGCCGCTTTCGTGTACTGAAAGGCGACTATTGTCCTGATCGCTTTCTAACGTTTTGCTAATTTGGGCAACGAAGGTAGGTTCGTCCTGCCAGCTTTCCTCTTCGGAATCGAAGTAATTGCTGTAAACGTTCGTTACATTATCATTACCTGATACCAGGGCATGTTGCCAGGTGACTAAAACGTCTCCCCCGTCATTGATGTGTGGGGTTATTCTGTTTATTTGCCCATCTTTGTCTTCAATAAGAACACTAGTTCCCCAGGGTGTTGCTGATGACGGGGTGTAGTATCGGGCAAACAGGTTGTTTTCACCCAAAGTCTGAGTATCTTGTGTCCAGGTAACAACCGCATTTCCAGAACTGTTCATTACTAGCGAATAGTCGGTGACACTGCTTTTGAATACTCCGAACTGGGTAATTGCTTGCCAGCTTCCACCGCCATTACCATCGCTGATAAACCGCCTGGCATAGATATCGTTTTGAGCTGATCCATCGCTGTTTGTCCAAATAAGAAGCATATTGTTATTTGAATCGATAGCTAATTTAGGGTCATGGTCGCTTTCTTGAGTATTGGTTTCGGCAACTTCTACTGGTTGCCAACCTGTATTCGGTTCATACCGGGAGAGATAAAGATCCAAGTTATCTGGTGCAGTCAGTTGTGACCATGCAGTGTAACCAACGCCATCTTCGCCCAGGTTCACTACCAATTCATTCTCTACAGCGTTATTACTGCTAGGTAACTGTTCTATTGAACTCCATTGATTTGTTTGAGAGTTATAGTACCGAGAGAATATTGAGCTGCTTTCAACAGTCCAAACGACTAAAACATCTCCCCGCGAGTTATAAGCAACTTGGACTACCTCAATTTCAGCAGTTTCAGTGGTTATTTGAACAGTAGCTTGCCAGTTCTGATCGATGAGTGATTTAAAGAAGATGCTGCCTTGATTATTCGTGTCGTGGATTACCCAAAGTGAATAGGCATCTTTATTATCATACAGTTTTAAAGGAAGCAGGCTGGCCGTTGAACTGTCAGCATTAAGATCAATGCTTTGTGTTTCACGCCAAATTCCATCTCGAGTTGTAAATTTCCATGGCAGGTTAGATCCTAATTCCTCTCCGGACAAACTGCTGATGCTACTAGAGATTGTAGCTGTATAAGTCGTTAGTAATGATAGGCGCTCATCTGGTGTTGTCTCTATCGATCTGAGTGTCTGTTCAATATCTGTTGTTGTTACTGCTTCACTGCCCAGGCGAAGAGAAAGGCTTTCGTTGTCAATTGAGTCTGCGAACAAATCTTCAGAAAAAGTGGCTTTAATTGTGGTGTCAGGCTCCACATTTGTTTCACCAATATTGGGGCTCAGCGTCGTGAGAAATGTGTCTGGTGAGGTTGGCGGTGGTGCAGAAGAAGGTGAACCGCCACCTCCGCATCCAAGCAAAGAGAGGCTCGTAAAGGCTAAGGCCAGTTCCTTTTTCATTGAATTAACTCCAATATTATTATTTTAATTATTCCGTAGCTTTTGTTTTATAGTGGGCTATATTGGCGTTTTTAAAGGGGATTGTCTATTGATCCGGCGTCGAATCCCTGAGTTTGTGAGATAGGTCTTGCCAAGCCAATAAGCATTTAGGCCCTGAATCGGGAAATACAGTGTAGGGAAGGAGTTCCAGCGGTTTTGAATACGATTCATATTCAGTTTTATAAAACACGCGCAGCCGAGTTTATTTTAGGTTCTTATGATGGAAAGCTGTGTTTGCTTGACTTTCGTTATCGGAAGATGAGGAGTTCAGTTGATCAGCGACTTCAAAGGGGCTTGAGTGCAACTTTTGAAGAGCAGGACGATGAAGTGCTTGCCCTTGCTCGTTCTCAAATAGATGCGTATCTATTGGGCGAGCGTAGAGACTTTGATATTCCGTTACTGACCGTTGGTACAGATTTTCAGAAAAAGGTCTGGGATGCCTTGATGACGGTGCCGTATGGACAAACATCCACCTACTTGGAATTGGCCCGCCGCATAGATAACGAGAAGGCGGTGAGGGCAGTGGCAAGTGCAAACGGCGCGAATGCGATCGCTTTAATTATTCCTTGTCATCGCATCATTGGGAGTAATGGGGAGCTCGTTGGCTATGGCGGTGGTCTGCCATTAAAGCAGAAGCTTTTAAATATTGAGCAAAGCTTGTTTTCTCTAGGGAACCTCTTACATGGACACCGCCCGTTTGCCAAGCTGAATCCGTAACAAAATGGTATCGATTGCGTTCTTACATCCGGCCTGTTAATGAAGTCTTACTTCTGGCCACTATGGAATTCGCCGACGGGGCCCTATCT
>JBFHTA010000212.1:0-7003 GCA_041590855.1 Pseudomonadales bacterium | reverse complement strand
CCGTCTTCCTTCTTATCCGACATAACACAGCCACCCAACGGATGAGCGGTAAGCAATTTACGCGATGGCCAATCCCAAAGCGGGCTATTGATAAAGTGCCCGCCAGACTTCTTACTGATGTCTTTAAGGTGGCCAATCATGTCATTAAACATCGAACGGCTTTTTTTATGCTTCCAATCCAGCTTCAATCGGCCTCGCCAATCCAAATAGATTTTCCCGTCCGCAGCGTCGGTGCCCATACCCAAGTAAGGTAAGAACTTCGTCATGTAGCCGCCATTAAAAAGACGTTCTGCTTCAAAGTTGGAGGTCAGACCCAGACTGCGCAATAGATAATTTTTAGCCTGATCGACTGCATTCCAAAGACGCCCAGTCGTCGGCAAAATACCATTCAAATACCACATAAATGGGTCCGGAAAGCCTAAGTCTTCAATGTAAATATGTTGACTGTCCCCTTTGGTATAACCGACGCCAGCCGTAATACTTGGCCCCCTGCCCGCATCAATTTCTTTATCTTTGTAGTGGGTGCCTGCGAACAGAAAATCGCCGTTGCCAGAGAAGTGTTTTCCTAGACGATCAGAGATATTAGGCAAGCTTTTGGTGCGATCACGACACTCAAGCAATAATTGGTTAGAACCTAGCGTCCCGCCAGACACAACCACTTTTTTACCTTTAACAACACCTGGGACGGATGTGCCTGAAATAGGATCTTCTGGTAGCTCCATGAACTCAACGTTATAGCCACCGTCATGAGGTAGGATATTGACGACCTGATGCAACGGATACACTTCTGCACCGTGCTTTTCAGCCAAAGGAATGTAATTTAAGTCCAGGGTATTTTTTGCATTCACATGGCAGCCCAATAAACAGTTGCCACAATAGTCACATGGGCCTTGTTCCTGACCACCAGGGGATTTGGCTTCTTCGGAAAAGTGAACACAAATGTCGATTTCTTCAGCTTGTTCAGACGTTGCAGCTACCGCCTCAATAAATGCACTGGTTCGCTTGGGAACTTCCCGACCTTCCGGCGGCGTCAGCTTATTCGCGGCAAGCATGTCCTTTGCAACGTCGTAGTATGGCTTCAAACTCTCTTTAGATATGGCCTTAGGCCAACGGGCCTGATCGAAGATAAAATCAGGCGGTTGAATATGTACATTAAAGTAATGGAGTGAACCGCCGCCAACGCCGACGCCTTGAATCACATCCATATTTTTAAAGGGCAAATACTCGATGAACCCTCGCCCTTCTTCTTTGTCTTTCTCATCCCAAAATGCATGATTGGCCACTTCACCGGTTGATCGGGGAAATTCTGTTTTAACCCAGCGCCGGCCCTTCTCTAAAATACAGACAGAGTTGCCCGCTTGAGCCAAACGGCACGCAGTAATAGCACCACCAAACCCAGAACCAATAACGACGACATCGTATTCTTCTTTCATCATTTCTATCCCTAGCAAGCCCTTTCAGAGGGTTTTGTTTTTTTATCGATATGCACAGACGCACAACACAACAGGGATCAATGGAAAAAGCACGGAGAAGACAAAACTCGGAAAACGCTCTTTAAAATCAATCAGGGGTACGACGATTCGTGATATACAACCGACGATTCATTTTATGTTCATTCTAAAGTTCTCTCTCAACCTAAGAACCAATGTCTAAGACCTAACTAACAACAACCAGAGGTAATAGGCTGAACATACGCACAATATGGCAAAATACTTGGCGCTGTCACATTACACGCTATTACATAAACGTTAGTTATAAACGTCATTTTCTCCATGTAATGACACCAATATAAGAACTATGTATGACATTGATTTTATTAACAAAATAATCAACAAGAGCGTAAACAGGAAACGCATGGATTTATGGACGCCACTGTGGTGACAAGGCGCAGCAAAACCTCAAAAAAAGATTAGACCCGTATAATCCAATGGATTACACTTCATAGCATGCAAACTATCGTTGAACTTCCAGAGTTTCAGAAACGAGCTTCAAACCTGCTAAAGGTCGAAGAGAAGACAAGTATTATTAATTACTTGGCTGCTCCCCCTTAATCGGGTGACATCATGCAAGGTACTGGTGGTATTCGAAAATTACGATGGTCTGCAAAAGGAAAGGCTAATCTTAGCAAAACCGAGCGTAATGATTTGGCCAAGTTTACTGCTTTGCTTCTTAAAAATTATGGTGAATCAGATGGCTAGTGCATTTTCAAGTATTAAGCAGGGCCTCCAAGAGGCCATTGAATATTCAGAGGGTAAGCTTAAAAAAGCCGTTGTGCATGAGTTTGGCCCGCTTGATATCAAAGAAATTCGCGCCCGAGTTGGTATGTCGCAAAGTGAATTTGCATCTGCTTTTGGTATTAGTGTCAGCACTTTACGACACTGGGAGCGCGGAGATCGTAAACCACAAGGCCCCGCGTTGGTTCTATTAAATATTGTGGCTAAAGAGCCTGAAACTGTTCTTCGAGCATTGGCGTCATAAACAATGCTAATCGGGTAATATCTTCAACAAGCGACAAATCAAGTGGACCAATGGCAATCAACTAGCCAATCAGAAACCGACTGTCGTCACATGACCCATTCCACAATAAGACCTTATCTGCTCACCAAGGATGGTGAGTGAATTTCCCCCTTTCCATTGATAACCCCACCATCCCAATCTCCTGATACTGACTATTTTTTCATCGTTTTTTGACTATGATAATTTTCAGCAAGTCATTAATTCATCCTTAACACGCCCTTCTCTATTGATGGGCTTCAGGAACAGACCATGAACTTACAATATTCACTCAGTCTAATGGCTTGCTTAACCATGAGTACCACGACGTTTACTGCCAACACAGCTACCCAGACAACTGCGGATAGCTTACTGATCAATGCCTCTATTTACGGCCATCAACAGGCCGACGCCATTGCCATCCGTGACGGCAAAATTCTGGATATCGGTGATGCCGAGCAACTGCTTCACTACCGTACTTCGACCACTGAGGTGATCGATCTGGAACACGCTTTTGTGCTGCCCGGTTTTATTGATAACCACAACCATGTGTTTGAAGCGGCGTCGGAAGCGGGTGGCAATTGCGAGCTGGACATGGACGCGCTCGCCGATGAGCAAATCCCCTATCTGAAAGCGTGTCGCCGTCACGCCAAAGCCAATGAGTGGCTGATGGGTTATGGCTTCTCGATTGATGCGGTACTGCATGAGGATAACCGCTACACGCCGTTGGAAGTGATCGACCGGATTTTCCCCGATCAGCCCGTGATCATAATGGAACAAACCTCGCACTCGATGTGGGTGAACACGGTGGCGTTGGAACGCGCGGGCATCAACCGACATACGCCCGATCCGCAAGGCGGGAAGATTCTGAAAGAGGAAGACACCGGTGAGCTAAATGGCATCTTATTAGACAACGCTGGCGACCTGGTGATGGAACTGGCATGGAACAGTCTGAGTAACCAGTTTGATCAGAGCTACGCCGGATTATTAGCTGGTCTCTCTGAAGCAGCCGCCCATGGCATTACCACCATTGGTGATGGCCGTTTATATTGGAAGCGGGGCTGGTACGAAGTCTGGAAGCAGGCCGAACAAGATGGCGAGCTGACCGCACGTGTTTCATTGCGTCCCTGGATTTATCCCACCGATGCCATGGCACCCCAGTTGGACTACCTGAAACGCATTCGCACTCAGGACAAGTCCGGGTTGTTATTGGTTGATCAGGTGAAGATGTACAGCGATGGCATCTTCATCAACGGTACAGCCAAGACGCTGGCCCCTTACGAAGACACCTACATCCCGGACATGCCCTACGGCTTGAATTACATCCCGCCACAACAAATGAAACGCTGGTTGAGCGAACTGCATACCTTGGGTTACAGCGCACACATTCATGCCATTGGTGACGGAGCCATCCGGGAATCATTAAACGCCATCGAATACGTGCAGCATCAAGGATCGAATCAGCCTTACACACTGACTCATGTGGAGTTGGTCAACCCGGCCGATGTACCTCGATTCGCTGACCTGGGCGTCACCGCCGACTTTCAGGTGGGCTCGGATTACGTGGCCCATCACGATCACCAATGGGCAGAACCGTTACTTGGCAGAGAACGAACCCAAGCCATGATGAACCTGAACGCCATCTACAAAACCGGAGCCAATATCAGCCTGAGCAGTGATTGGAATGTCCACAGCATCAACCCATTGGTCGGCATCGCCAACAGCTTGAAAATGGGCGACACCGGCTTACCCAATGTTCATGTCGCCATTGACGCCTACACCCGCAATGCCGCCAGAAGCCTGGGCATAGAAGACCTGACAGGCACCATAGACATCGGCAAGTCTGCGGACTTTGCTGTATTGGAAGCCGACATAACCCGAATGCCGATCAATCGGATCGCCCGTACCCGCTTTCTGATGACGATTTTACAAGGGCAAGTGGTGTTCGATGCGGATCAATAAGCACTAGGAAAACTATGATCACACACGCAAAGAGTCAGCGTTTTTACATTGAAGTGGCCATAAAGCAATTGGTGCTGTTGGCGTTGGTGTGCCCATTGTTGTACGCCCACACCTTCGACAGCATGCACCACATGGAGCATGACAATCAGTCGGCGATTCTGGCAGTGGTCGGGTTATTGATGGCGGCCGGGATTGTCGGTCTGTTTGAAGCCACCTATCAGAAAACGTCGCTTACCAAGTCGGTCCAACGGCACTTGGTGCATCTCACCAAATTGCTGTTGCTGATCGGCGTCAGTGAATTAATGATGCTGGCCATTGCCGCTATAGGTACGACCGAATGGCTGTGGGATGACCCGCTGTTATGGGCGTTACTGCCCATTTATGCCGCCTTGTATGTGTTTGACTGGTGGGATGCCATCAGCGCCGTTAACTCGTCACCAGTTGATGATGCGCCCGAAAGGCGGTGACCACGGCGTTTCCCCGTTCAGACAAAGTGAAGCCGTTGCGCCAACAGAGCTCAACACGGCGTTCAATGGCGGGCAGCTCAAAATCACAGGACAAACGCACCAAGGTGCCAGCTGACACTTGAGCCTTAACAGAATCTTCCGGCAGAAATGCGAACCCTTGATTGGCGCTCAACAGGGCAACCAGCGGCGCCAATTCTGAAAACAACCCATAACTGGGGCTGAAGCCATCACACCCTTCGGAAGGCTCATCCTCCATGGTCTGTTCACGCCCCCAGACCAGTTCCCGATATTGGCTGAGCGCTTGGCTGCTCACCTGAGCCAAGCCCGCTAATGGATGCTCAGCACCACACACCAACACCTCCCGATAATAGCCTAGCCGGGCGTATTCAAACTGAGGATGATGCGCAATGTCGGATTCGTGAATCAGCATCACATCCAAGGCATTGGCTTGCAGATCGGCCTGCAGTTGGGCTTTATCATCACGGTAGACTTCGATGTTTAACGACGAATGCGCCAGAACCTCCGCCAGTGACGCCACAAAAGCACTGTCCGGCAGATAGTTCTCGATGCCGACTCGAATAACGGTCGGTTCCTCTCGGGCCAGGGTATCCGCACTTTGAATAAAACGTTCCAGCTGACTGAGCGAATGCACCAGATTGGGCAACAAACAGGCGCCCTGCTCGCTGAGCACCGTCTTGTTACCCGTGCGTTCAAAGAAGGTGACACCCAGATCGCATTCCAAATCGGAAATCCATTGGCTCACCTGAGATTGCTTTTTCCCCAGTTTTCGCGCCGCCGCCGAAATGGAGCCACTTTCAATCGCCAGCAATAAGGCTTTCAGATGCAAGGTATTCATAAGGGTTAAGCCTAGCCGCCTCTGATTCGGTCCACCACTGCCGCTGCCAAGTTAGCCCAATAACTGCTTGCGCAACTTCTCGGCAATCTCGGTTGGACGTTCCTGCATAAAGCAATGCCCGCCTTCCACGGTTTCCGCATGAAACACCGGATGCCCCTGCAAACGCTCAATAGAACGCGCAATGAACGGAAAGGTCTTTCTCGCCGCCCAAATTTCTGTCGGTGTTTTAATGCGCTTTAACGATGGCCACAAACGTTTCGGGTAAGACGAAAAGATGTCTGCCTCGCGCTTTGGCGGACACTTCAGGCTGACGCCCTCCGGGGTGTCCTGCAAGGCGTAATTCACATAAGACTGCAAGCTCTCTGGCTGCCAGCCTTTGAAGGTACCGCGCTCATGAAAATATTCGTAGGCGGCTTCGCGGCTTTCCCACTCTTGAGTGCGTACTCGCGCCTGCTTGGCCAAGGGTAAGCGCTGCAACAAACCAAACAGGTCGATAGTGGCCATAACACGTAACATACCTGGCGGGAAAATCACCGGATCAAGCAAGATCGCCTGATCAAAACAGTTCTTGTCTTTGGCCATCATCAGCGCGGTAATCACCCCACCCCAGCTGTGACCAACGGCGTAAATCGGCACCGCTTGCGGCAATAATCCAGAGAAATGATGGACGACTTCCAGCGCCAGACTGGCGCACTTGTTCCACCCCATAAAGCGGCCACCGGTATCGCTGTCGCCATGCCCCGGAAGATCCGTAATCAGCAGATCAAAGTCATCGAGCAAAGGTTGAAGCATAGGCAAGTAGGTCAAGCCACAAAAGCCATTACCATGTAAGAAATGAAGAATCGGCTTACCGCTGAAACGGGTTCGCCAGCCTCTGAGATTAAACCCTGGCCGCACCTGATACGACCATGGCTCTAATTCTGGAATCATCTAGCCACCTTGCCTTACTTTGTTATTTTCAAAAGCACTTTTTTCAAAAGAGCTGCGTTCAAAAGAACTGTCTGTCCAAAGACAACAGGCATTCTAATGCTTTTGGAATGTGAATAAACAACAATTGTTAAGGAACCTCTAAACAAGTCCGCTCTAGGGAAACTCTGAACAAGTCTGCCACTTTTAGTAAAATATCGGAAACTTCTTTTTCGGAACCAGATCATGAGTCAACTGACATTTTCAGACGCTGAACACGACCTTAAACGCAGAAAAACACGTCGAGAAAAGTTTCTGG
>JBFHTA010000211.1:0-7009 GCA_041590855.1 Pseudomonadales bacterium | reverse complement strand
GACCAATATTTTTCACGATCCGCTTCGTTTTGCCCACGAATCAGTACGTTCTTCCACTCCTGAACCTGAGTCTTAAATTCTTTCTGAAGCTTGGCCGCCCGTTCCGCTTCGTGGAACATTTCTTTGATCAGCTCACTGTATTTCTCGGATTCCTTAACCAGATAGCTCTCTGCACCAACAATCAAGATACCCAAAAACGACATGGTGAGCGCAAGAATAAACACCATCTGCCGGTTAAGATTTGCTTTCACCCAACTCATCTTCTCTCTCCTCTGGATGCCGTCATCGGTTCTATGGAAGGAAGATTTGGTTCAGATAGTGATGAGCCTGACATTGCCCCCGCGAGAGACAAAGAGCAGAGCCGGTGAGATGACCTACCGGCATGACATGATGTGTTAATTCCCATTGCGATCCCCTATCGAGCTGATCTTCCAATGAACTCCTGGATTGCACATCCCTTCAGATGATTAACCTATGTTTGAGAACTGCGTCGGGAATTATCGAGTCATTGACATTGATGTGTCGCAGACAGTGGACCATCCCTTTATCCCAAAACGAGCACTGAGTTCGTTTCAGAAACCACTGAATACCTACGCCCTGAGTCTGCGGGTATCAGAAGTTCCAAAGATCTAATCGGCCAATTTGTTATAATCATTAATGTTTTGTGACGCCTTTCACGGGTAACTGTGTTCAAGAAGAAACCGTGTTTCTCCCCCGACATGCATTACTCGTGAATGATCTTTTTCAAGGTTTCTACATCAGGTAATTCTTTCAAATTAAGCAACACGTCGATGTTTAAAAGAATGACCATCTTGCCTTGTACATCCACCAACCCTTTAATAAAAGAAATGTTCACCTGATCACCCAATTCCGGCGGGTGGCGCATTTCTTCAGAGCTTAATGAATAGACATCCGATACCGCGTCCACCACGATACCAATGACTTTATTGCCCTTTTCATCACTGACTTTCAGCACAATGACGACCGTCATTGGCCCATATTCCGCTTGGTTCAGACCGAAACGTAGACGAAGGTCAATGATAGGAACGATCGTTCCTCGAAGGTTGATCACCCCTTTCACAAAGTCCGGGCTATTGGGGATCGGTGTTGCATCTTCCCAGCCACGAATTTCCTGAACACTCAGGATATCTACCCCGTATTCTTCGTTCGCCATGATGAAAGTCAGATACTGATCCGTTGCCGTATCATGAGCGCCCAACGCATTCTCCACCTCATCATTAGACGAAGCATTAGTTGGCTTTGTTAACACTTGCTCAGTCATATCCTCACTTCCTTTTAGGCCGCCTGAAAATCTTTAGACTTAAAACGTCCGTTGGTTTGATTCGCCATTTTCAACATACCTGAAATATCAACAATCAAGGCCACCTTGCCATCACCCAATATGGTCGCACCTGAGATGCCTTCCACTCGCTGATAGTTTTGTTCCAGGCTTTTAATCACGACCTGTTGCTGCGCCAATAAATCATCCACAAATAAACCGACTTTGGTGTTATCGGCTTCCACAACCACCAATAAACCATTCTCCAGCTCTGTACTGTCAGGTTCGACATTCAATAACTCATGCAATTTCACAATCGGTACGTATTCATCGCGTAGACGAAGAACTTCGCTCTGGCCTCCCACGTTGTTGATCATACTCAGATCAACCTGAAGAGATTCGATGATGGACACCAAGGGTAAAATGAAGACTTCGTTACCCACACGTACCAACTGCCCATCAAGAATGGCCAGCGTCAGAGGCAATCGAATTGTGAAGGTGGAACCAACCCCGGGGGTGGACTCTACCTCCACCGAACCATTCAGTTCCTGGATGTTACGTCGTACCACATCCATACCCACGCCCCGACCACTGATGTCAGAGATCTTGTCGGCGGTGGAAAATCCGGGATGAAAGATTAATTCATGAATTTGTTCATCACTCAGACGCTCGCCCTCGGCAACCAAGCCTCGTTCAATGGCTTTAGACAAAATACGATCACGATCCAGCCCTTTACCGTCATCAATAATCTGGATAATGATGTTGCCACCTTGGTGGAAGGCATTGAGCGTAATCGTCCCCGTTTCCGGCTTGCCAGCTGCGACGCGCGCTTCGGGCACTTCGATTCCGTGATCCAGCGAATTACGAATCAGGTGAACCATTGGATCACCGATTTTCTCCATTACGGTTTTATCCAGCTCGGTGTTTTCACCCAATAACACCAGATCAATTTTCTTATCCATCTGTTTACTGAGGTCACGAACTAACCGGGGGAAACGACTAAAGGTAAAACTGATTGGCAGCATGCGAATACGCATGACGCTTTCTTGCAGCTCACGGGTATTGTGTTCTAGCTGAGCCAACCCTTCTTGTAAGCGGACCAACTTTTCCATATCAAAATTAGCGCCGAGCTGCCCCAACATAGACTGGGTAATCACCAACTCACCCACCATGTTGATCAGGCTATCGATCTTATCAATGCCCACCCGAATTGAAGTAGATTCACTGGCACTCTTGGCAGGCGCTTTCTTGACCGTCTTAGCAGCTTCAGCGGGCTGCGGTTCAGCCGATTGCCCTTGGGCTTGCTGTTCTTGCGATGGTTGTTCTTGTGTTGACTGTTCAGATACAGAAGGTGCTTGTGTTGACTGTTCAGATACAGAAGGTGCTTGTGAGGAAGCTTGTTGAACTGACTGCTCTTGAATTGATTGCTCTTGAATCGAAGGTTCTTGAATTGGCTGTTCTTTTCCGGATTGCGTTTGCGCCAAGACATCTGACGGATGTTCGGCAGACAGAGCACGTTCGTCCCGAGCACCTTCGTCCCGAGCACCTTCGTCCGAAGCACCTTCGTCCCGAGCACTGATTTTTTGTGACGTCACATCCTCAACGTCATCCACCCAGCGAATGGAAAGTTCAGACTCATCCACCACCCATTCGAATACTTCATCAATCTCAGCCCGAGTACCTCCATTGAGTGTGAGGTTCCACGCTAAATAACAAACTTCCGGGTCCAATTGTGAAAATTCAGGGACATCGCAGGTAACGGCTTCAACCGATAAAGCCCCCAAGCACTCAAGCTCCCTGAACATTCGAACCGGCTCGTTACCTGTTCGAAGTACATCAGCGTCTGGTTTGAAATATATTGACCAATATCCTGACGGAGGTGGCGTATCTGTCGAAACGTCAGATGTCTCTTCAGCCGCATCGGAGGCGGCCGAAACCGTTTGCTCAACCGATGCAGCCTGAGCGTCTTCAACCGGAGCGGCATCCTGCCCCGACAACACTGCCTCAAAGCTGGCTTTCAATTCATTTGCCAACGCCATTTCAGGCTCATCACCGTCTTGTAAGGCGTGCATGATCTCACGCAAGCAATCGACGGAGCGAAGCAGTAAATCAATATGATTGGATGTTAATGAACGCGAACCTGCACGAATCTCGTCGAGCAAGGTTTCCACCACATGGGTAAATTCGGCCACCACCTGAAAACCAAAGGTTCCGGCCCCACCCTTAATCGAGTGTGCGGCACGAAAGATGGTATTAATGGTTTCTACATCGAATACATCGGGGTTAAGATCCAACAACCCCTCTTCCATGGAGTCCAGGCCTTCAAAGCTCTCTTCAAAGAAGACCTGATGAAACTGACTGAGATCGATACTCATTTTTCCTCCTGATCAACAGGAAACCCTATCTATCCCAGCACTTTCTTAATGGTATTAAGCAGCTGATCCGGGTTAAAGGGTTTGACAATCCAACCTGTTGCCCCAGCCTGTTTACCTTCCATTTTTTTGTCGCCTGCCGACTCCGTAGTCAGCATCAAAATCGGGATAAACTTGTAGTCCGCCAGGGTTCTCAATTCCCTTACTAATTGAATACCGTCCATTACAGGCATGTTCACATCCGACAACACCAGGTCAAAATTATTCTGTCTGGCTTTAATCAGCGCTTGTTGCCCATCCGCTGCCTCTTCAACCTCAAACCCCGCGCCTTTCAGGGTAAACGTCACCATCTGGCGCATTGAGGCAGAATCATCCACCGCTAATATTTTCGGCATTTATTCAGCTCCTTGTCACACACAGCCAATCTATTGACCGTTTTCATTTCCTAGCTCACAAGCTCTTAACCGGTTACAAAATAAACGTAACCCCTTCTTTTTGAGCAAACCCATCTGTCACCTGTACCCAGGGTTCATTTGCTTCCCTGGTTAAACCAATCCGGCACATGTCAACCTTTTGACGACGATAACAAGGCACCCAACCCTAAAAGCTTAGCCCCTTCCGAGACTGATGACGTTGGCTGCAGTAACGTCAACTCTAAACCGACTTTCTCTGATGCTTTACGAAAGCTGTATAAGAGCTGCAAACTGGCAGTATCGGTTTGAGCCACCTTAGACACATCCAACTCCACCGATTGATGCTCCGCTAACGCTGATTCGAGTTGCTCGTACAAGCGTTCAACGACAGAAATATGTAATTTTTCACCTGCATCAATCTGAATGGATTCCGACACGTCTGCGACTCCCAAGATAAAAACACCTTTGTGGCCCAACTTAATTCAGTCTAGACACAAATCATTGGTTTTCTAGGTAGATATGGCGATTTCGGACTCTCAAAACCCGTTATATCTGACCTTCAAAAGGCCTGATGTCTTACAGGATTGATCGATGTCCCAGAGCTGATTTCAAAAGTAAGCCACGTCTGATGGTGACTATCGGCGTAGGAAGGAAATACTTTATGAAAAAATCTCGGATTTTCGTCTAATGGTCTGTGTCTGAGTGAACTCATCCAACATCTTTTGTTCCTGGAGGGCCTGCTTGCGCTGTTCGGCGGCGATGGATTTTTCGATCAGAATTTCAATGGATCGCACACGGGCATACACCTTTTCGTAGTGCTTACGTACCTGTTCCAGTTGTCGCTCAAACAAATCAATTGACTGCTCTTGCTGTTCGATGGCACCTAAAATCCGATCGGCCAACATCTGACGATTTCGGAACTCCACCGCACTGACACCTCGTTTTCCTATTTCCTGCGCTTCATTGAGGTAATCCTTGCGGTAATCTTGCAGCTGAGACATCGAATTGCGGGCTTTTTGGAGATTCCCGATCGCCTCAGCCAACATCTTGGCCGCCTGATCCTTCTTCTTGTTTTCAAGATCAAGTACCAGTTGCAAGCGCTTGGGGTTAGCCATGGCTGCTTATCCTTAACACAAAGGGTTGAAGATCAAGGGTTATTGCCGAGCAGGTGGCGATTGCACCGATTGGGCAGCACCACCTTCAAGCTTAGGGCCTCCCGCCTGGCCTTGCGGGTTGTTCTGTGCAGCAGCCACAGCACTGAACTGCGCCAGACCATGAATACTGGATTCCAGCGGATGAGCATCTTTCATATTCTGCTGTAAAAAGGCCTTCATCGCCGGATGCAATTTAATGGCTAAATCCGTCTCAGGATCACTGCCCGGGGCATACGCGCCAATGGTGATCAAATCACGATTCTGTTGATAGCGAGAGTACATTTGCTTAAAACTCATGGCCGACTTCAAATGATCATCGGAGACCACTTGCGGCATGGCCCGACTGATGGAGGCTTCCACATCGATGGCAGGATAATGGCCTTCCTCCGCCAAACTCCGTGATAGCACCACATGCCCATCCAGAATGGCTCGCGACGCATCAGCGATAGGGTCTTGTTGATCATCCCCTTCGGTAAGCACTGTATAAAAAGCAGTAATTGAACCACCCTGCTCATCACCATTACCGGCACGCTCCACCAATTGGGGAATCTTGGCAAACACGCTGGGCGGATACCCTTTGGTCGCTGGCGGCTCCCCAACCGATAAGGCAATTTCACGCTGAGCTTGCGCATAACGGGTAAGGGAATCCATCAGCAACAAGACATTCTTACCTTGATCACGATAAAACTCGGCAATAGCTGTGGTCAGCATGGCCGCTCGTAATCGCATTAATGGCGAGTCATCTGCAGGCGATGCTACAACTACTGAGCGCGCCAAACCTTCTTCACCGAGAATCTCATCGATGAACTCTTTTACTTCCCGACCCCGCTCTCCGATTAATCCCACCACAGTAATGTCGGCTTCGGTATGCTTGGTCATCATCCCCAAAAGTACACTCTTACCGACACCGGACCCTGCGAACAAACCAATCCTTTGTCCTTTACCTACGGTCAGCAAGGAATTAATGGCACGAATGCCCACATCCAGAGGTTCGCGAATGGGTCGACGAGCCAACGGGTTGATAATGTCTCCTACCAACGGAACTTCTTCGCTGGAATCCAACGCGCCTTTGCCATCCAGGGGCTGCCCTACTCCGTTGAGTACCCGTCCAAGCAAACCGAATCCCACCGGAATCTTGCTTTGCCCTGGTAGCGGAATCACTTTATCTCCAGGCTTCAAACCTACAGTGGATTCAGTCGGCATCAGGAATAACCGGCCTTCGGCAAAGCCTACCACTTCGGCTTCAACATGCTTACCAAAATCGGAGACCACCACACAGTGATCCCCGACCGTAGCAGTGCACCCGGCAGCTTCAATGGTCATACCCACCATACGAATCAAACGGCCTTCAGTAGAGGCTACCGGAGTTTCAGCAACTCGCCCTTGGGCATCTTGTAAAAAGGTCAACAAATCAGCCATTTAAGCCACCGGGTATTGATACGGCGCAAAACCTGTCTGCGGCTGATTAGCCCCCTGATTCGGGGTTGAATAACTGAACGCGCTGAAATTACCCTGCGGAGATGGCACTAATGGCACAGGTTGAACCGGCATCCCCTGATAAGTACCCAGATTCGCCATGGGCATGGTCTGAGTCATGGGCTGCATCATCGCCTGTTGCATCGGCATCCCCTGCTGCTGGTAATTTTGCTGCATTGACACGCCCGGTTGCATGGGTGCGCCTGGCTGCATAGGTATGCCCGGTTGCATCGCCATACCAGGTTGCATTGGCTGCCCCATCCCCTGCTGAGGCATGTATTGAGGCTGATAATTCATCTGTGACTGCGCCTGATG
>JBFHTA010000210.1:0-7028 GCA_041590855.1 Pseudomonadales bacterium | reverse complement strand
GCGATCTTTGGATTGGAAGGTCATGGCCCGACGGCTCGTCACGCGCATGTGGTTCGACAGTTGGAGCGTGCGGGGGTGGCGATTGTGTTTGTGGATTTCCGCCGTGATCCGCTGGTGAATACGCCTAAGAGCATGACCTTGTTGGGTAAAGTTTTGGGGCAGGAGCAGCAGGCCGCTGCTTTTAATGCTTTCTATCAGGCGCAACTCCAGCGCGTTTACGAAGGGTTAGCCCAGCTAAAACAGGCTGAGGAGAAAGCGTCTTCGCCCAGTGTGTTTATCCACAGCCGGGTTGGGCTGCAGGATTTATGTTGTGAAACCATGGTGAAGGGCATGATGGCCTCTTTTGCCAATTCGGTGGAGGCCAATAATGTGGCGGCTGCCATTGTGCCGGGCGCAGCAGGTGTGATGAACATGGAATACCTGTTGACCATTCAGCCGGATGTTTACATTGCCACTGCGATTGGTTCTACGGACACCTGGAAGGCGGCTGAGCTGAATTCGGCTGTGGATAACATTCCGCCGTACATTGTATTGGGGGCGGGGGTGTCGGAAGAGGTGGCGCGATTGTCGTTCCAGAATGCGTTATCGGCGGCCAATTCCCGAGGGGTTAAGCAGTTACAAGCGGTGAAAGAAGGCAAGGCCTTCGCCATTTGGCATCACTTCTATAACACCCCGATGAATGTGGTGGCGGTGCAGGCGTTTGCCAAGTGGTTGTATCCGGAGACATTTTCGTCTTTGGACCCTCACGCCACCATGGCTGAATTGTTTGAGCGTTTTCAACCCGTGCCTTTGAACGGAACTTATTGGGTTAGTTTGAGCGTAGCGCCTGATGGGGTTGCTTCTGATAAGGAGCAGCACGCTCAACATGCGTTAGTGGAGGCCGTGCAATGACGGAACAAGCGGATGTGATCTTGCCTGATCAAACCGGCAGGGCGGCTATATCCGGACAGGGTCTATCCAGAACTGATTTGTCCGGGCAATACAAGCAATTTATCTGGAAGCGCTTACTGCTGTTAGTGGTGTTGGCGGGAGCAACGGTTGTGTCTTTGGTGGCGGATATCGCCACCGGGCCAGCCGATTTGTCGTTTGTGGATGTGGTCATGGGCTTGTTCTCTGACACCAATGACGCCACCACCGATGTGATTATTTGGGATGTTCGTCTGCCCTATGCCTTGATGGCTTTGGTGGTGGGGGCCTGTTTGGGCTTGGCCGGTGCCGAAATGCAGACGGTTCTGAACAACCCGTTGGCCAGTCCCTTTACTCTGGGGGTAGGGGCGGCGGCGACCTTGGGCGCGTCTTTGGCGATCGTGCTGGATTTGTCCTGGTTGGGGCTGAGCTTTACTGTGTTGTTACCTGCGTCGGCGTTTGTGTTTGCCTCCGCAGCTTCCATCCTGATTCTGGTGTTGTCCCGCAGTTTAGGTGCCAGCATTCACACTGTGGTGCTGTTTGGTATTGCTTTGATGTTTGGTTTGAACGCCATTGTGGGCTTATTGCAGTTTGTGGCCGATGCCAGCTCGCTGCAACAGATCGTGTTCTGGACGATGGGCAGTTTGGCGCGTGCCAGCATGGATAAGGTAGCGATTGTTGCCAGCGTGTTTGGCATTTGTTTGCTCTGGAGTCTAACGCATATCTGGTCGATGACGGCGTTAAGAACCGGAGAAGATCAGGCGCGCAGTATCGGTATTAATGTCGAGCGGGTGCGTTTGGTGGTGTTATTACGGGTGAGTTTGTTAACGGCTATTGCGCTGGCGTTTGTGGGCGAAATCGGCTTCATTGGCTTGGTCGGCCCGCACATTGCACGAATGATGCTGGGTGAGGATCACCGATTCTTCCTGCCGGGCAGTGCCTTGGCAGGGGCCTTGTTGTTGTCTCTGTCGTCGATTGCCTCTAAAGCCTTGGTGCCGGGAGTTATTCTGCCGGTGGGCATAGTGACCGCTTTGGTGGGGATTCCATTATTTATCACCTTGATCATGAGTCGTGGACGGGGGGCTGCAGTATGAGCTTATCGGTTTCCGGCTTGAACATAGGGTACGGTTCAAAGCGTGTTATTTCAGACATCAACCTGCCTGAGCTACCGAAGGGGTCTTTGGTGGCGGTGGTGGGCCCGAATGCCGTGGGTAAGTCGACTTTGCTGAAGTCGTTTGCCGGCTTGGTGAAGTATTCAGGCGATATTTATTTTGAGCAACAGACTCTGTCGGCCATGCCTCGAGCGGACGTCATTCGTACGCTTGGGTACTTGCCGCAGGCATTGCCTCAGGCCATCAGTTTGGTGGCGTATGAGGTGGTGTTCAGCGCTTGTCGTGCCGTTCGGACGGATTTGACGGCACAGCAGGTAGAAGCGTCGATTGAACGCATCTTCGATCGATTAGGGATTCGGGATTTGGCGCTTAAACGTCTTAGCGAGATGTCCGGCGGTCAGCGGCAAATGGTGGGGTTGGCGCAGGTGTTGGTTCGACAGCCTAAGTTGCTGTTGTTGGATGAGCCGACCAGCGCGTTGGACCTTCACTGGCAGTTGAATGTGCTGGAAGCGATTCGTGATGAAACCGCTAATGCTGGTGCCATAGCTTTGGTGGCCAGTCACGATTTGAACCTGGCATTACGCTTCTGCGATTACGTGCTGATTTTGTCCCGACAAGGTGTGTTGGCGTTAACCCGTCCGGACGAGTTAACACCGGAACATTTGGAGCAAGCCTATGGCATTCAAGGCCGAGTTGAGGCTTGTTCCAAAGGTTTTCCGATCGTATTGGCCGACAGAGCACTGGCTAGGTGAGTTGACTGCAGCCGCACAATCACGAACTTAATCACAAATTCAATCGCACAAATAACCAACTAAGGGAGCTCGGAATGGAAAAGAAAGGGGTCGTTAAAACCGCAACTGGCGATCGTTACATTCACAAACTGTGCAAACACTTTACTCGCAGAGTACCTGCGACTTGGTCGGGCAATGAAGGTTTGGTGGAGTTTGATATGGGCGTGTGCCGAATGGCTGCCACCGAAGCGGAGTTAAGTTTCATTTGTGTGGCCGAAAATGACCATGACCTGAACGAAATATTGGACACCGTGAAAGGACATTTTGATCGTTTTGCAGTGAAAGACCAACTGGTTTTAAATTGGCTATAAAATAGCGTAGATTCTGGTCGACGGGATGATAAAAACTGCCTAGAATCCGCCCTTCAAAAAACAAGGTTGCCCTATCGATAAAAACCTTATTTTCTGTGCTGATGCGCCAGCTCATATTAGTTTCCTATCATTGACTAAACTGATCTGGAAAAGGCCACTGACTTCGGAGTGCCTGGAGTATGAAATCCACACCACTTGAACACTGGGATATCCAAACCGCGAAAGACACCTACGGGATCGATCATTGGAGTAATGGTTACTTTGATGTGTCGGATCAGGGGGAAGTCATTATTAAATGTCCGGTGAACGGACATACGGTCAATGTGTCTTTGATGGACATTATCGAAGGTATGAAAGACCGTGACCTTCACATGCCGGTTTTATTGCGTATCGAGAACTTGCTGGATCACTCGATCAGTCGGATTAATGAAGCCTTTCGTGCCGCCATTGAACAGCTGAATTATCAGAACTTTTATCGGGGCGTGTTCCCGATTAAGGTGAATCAGCAATGCCATGTGGTGGAAGAGATTGCGCAGTTTGGTAATCGTTACAACCACGGCCTGGAAGCGGGCAGTAAGGCGGAATTGATTATCGCGATGGCGTCGTTGCAGAACGAGGACAGCTACATCGTTTGTAACGGCTATAAGGACGAGGAGTTCATCGACCTTGGCTTGCGCGCCATTCAGTTAGGCTGGAAGTGCTTCTTTGTGGTGGAAAGCCCGAACGAAGTGGAAGTGATTATTCGACGCAGCCGCGAGTTGGGTGTTAAGCCGATGATAGGCACGCGCGTCAAGTTATCCACCACGGTGGAAGGCCATTGGCAACACGACAGCGGTGACCGCAGCATCTTCGGATTGAACAGCCTGCAATTGGTGGAAGTGATTGATTTGCTGAAAGATGCCGACATGATTGATTGTTTGCGTATGCTGCATTTTCACTTGGGGTCGCAGTTGCCGAGCATTCATAACATTCGTCAGGGCGTTCAGGAAGCTTGCCGTTATTACGTCAGCATGATCAATGAAGGTGCGCCTATGGGCTACCTGGATTTGGGCGGCGGTTTGGCGGTGGATTACGAAGGCGCGCATCAGAAAGGCAATCACAGCAAGAATTACAATCTCAACGAGTACTGCATTGATATTGTGGAAGCAGTGATGCAAACCCTTGATCCGCTTGAGATTCCGCACCCGGTGTTGATTTCGGAGTCCGGTCGGGCCACGGTGGCGTACTCCAGCTTGTTCTTGTTTAACGTGCTGGATGTGGCGCACTTTGATCCGGTGTTTGTGATTGAAAAGCCGGAAGATGAGGCCAACGAAACCCTTAAAAATCTCTACGAAGTGACGGAAGCCATTTCGGTTAAGAACATTCAGGAATGTTATAACGATGCGATTTTCTACCGCGATGAAATTCGTCATCAGTTTAACCGTGGGCAGGTGGATCTCAGAACCCGTGCCATGGCAGAAAACCTGTTCCTGAACATAGTGCAGAAGGTTCAGTTGTTGGCGCCGTCGGTGGAGTTCTTGCCGGATGAACTGTCGAATCTGCGAGAAGATTTGGCGGACATTTATTACGGTAACTTCAGTGTTTTCCAATCGTTGCCGGATGCGTGGGCGATTGGTCAGGTGTTTCCGATCATGCCGGTGCACCGTTTGAATGAAGCGCCAACCCGTGAAGCCATGTTTGCGGATTTAACGTGTGACTGCGACGGTAAGATCGATCAGTTCATCGGTGGTCGTAAGACCTTGCCGTTGCATCCCTTGAAGAAACACGAAGACTATTACATCGGGACGTTCCTGGTGGGTGCGTATCAGGAAACCCTGAGCGATTTGCACAACTTGTTTGGCGATACCAACGTGGTCAGTATTCGCATTAATGCCGATGGCAGCTATGATTTTATGCGTGAGATTTATGGCGACAGCATTGCTGATGTGTTGAGCTATGTGGAGTACGATCCGCGTAGCCTGAGGGATAAATTCCGAAATACCGTTGAACGTGCGGTGCGCGGAGGCAAAATCAGTGTGGCAACCCGCCAGGAGATTTTGGCAGCGTTTTCAGCCAGCTTGAATGGCTATACCTATTATGAACATGAACAGTGGTAACGGAGTGTTTGTAATAACGTTTAAGACGTTTTGAAAATCAGACGTACTAAACTCAGTCGTTACGACCATTAATTACAAGAGCATCGCCTGTGCTGGCGAGCTCCACCTTGATAGATAAGGAACTATTTATTATGGCTAAGGTTATGATTATCGGCGCTGGTGGCGTTGGTGGTGTGGTTACTCACAAGTGTGCTCAGTTACCTGAGGTGTTCACAGATATTATTTTGGCCAGTCGTACTGAAGCCAAGTGTCAGGCGATTGCTGAACAAGTGAAAGAAAAGACCGGCGTAACGGTTCGTACCGCGCAAGTGGATGCGGACAATGTGCCGGAACTGACGGCGTTATTAAAAGCCGAGCAACCGTTTATGGTGATCAACGTGGCTCTGCCGTATCAGGACCTTCATATCATGGATGCCTGTTTGGAAGCGAACGTTCACTATCTGGACACGGCCAATTATGAGCCGCCTGAAGAAGCGAAATTCGAGTACAAGTGGCAGTGGGCGTATCAAGAGAAGTTCCGCGAGAAAGGTTTGATGGCGTTGCTTGGTTCGGGCTTTGATCCGGGTGTAACCAACGTATTCACCGCGCACATGGCGAAGCACCATTTCGATGAAATGCAGCAGTTGGACATCATCGATGTGAACGGCGGTGATCACGGTCATCCGTTTGCGACCAACTTCAACCCGGAAATTAACATCCGTGAAGTGACCGCCGAGTGTCGTCACTGGGAAGACGGCGATTTCCGCCCGACTGAAGCTATGTCCACCAAGGCCGAGTTTACTTGCCCTGAAGGTGTAGGCACCTACAACATCTACCGTATGTACCACGAAGAGTTGGAGTCGTTGACCAAGCACTTCCCAACCATCAAGAAAGGTCAGTTCTGGATGAGCTTCTCAGAGAACTACCTGAAGCACCTGGAAGTATTGGAAAACATCGGCATGACCTCAATCGAGCCTGTGATGTACGAAGGCACGGAAGTAATTCCGCTTCAGTTCCTGAAGTCAGTACTTCCTGATCCGGCAAGCCTTGGTCCGCGTACCAAAGGTCGTACCTGCATCGGTTGTATCGTTCGCGGTATCAAAGATGGCAAAGAGAAGTTGGTCTATGTGTATAACATTTGTGATCACGAAGCCTGCTACGCAGAAGTAAATTCCCAGGCGATTTCTTACACCACCGGTGTGCCAGCGATGATCGGTGCCAAGATGATGATCGAAGGTAAGTGGATGAAAGACGGTGTTTGGAACATGGAGCAACTTGATCCGGACCCATTCATGGAAGACCTGAACAAATACGGTTTGCCATGGACGGAAGTTGAGTTGTCTGAGCATCCGTTGGAGAAGTAGTTCTTCGGTTACGGTTCCTTTTAAGGGATAGCGCATATTTATTTTCTTACGCCCGTTTCGAAGGCACATCCCTGTGCCTCGAAACATCCGTCCCATCCATGGGACTGCTTCAGAAAGCTAAATAGGCCCTATCCCTTTTATAGTTCGGAGCGAGATTCCAAGTTATCGCACTGAACCCTGCAATTAATCAGCGTGATTAATAATGTGTGTGAGTCCCAATGCTTTCCAAATCCTTTAAAAGCTTCGATCCAACCCGAGTGCCATCTCCGTGTTTTGTGGTGGATGAAGTAGCGGTTGAGAACAATCTGAAACTGTTGAACAAGGTTCAGCAAGAATCTGGTGCGAAAGTACTGTCGGCACTGAAGGCCTTCTCCATGTGGAGCCTGGCCCCTTTGGTGAAGAAGTATCTGTCTGGTACTTGTGCCAGCGGTTTAAATGAAGCCTTGTTAGGGCATCAGGAATACGGCGG
>JBFHTA010000209.1:0-7029 GCA_041590855.1 Pseudomonadales bacterium | reverse complement strand
TTCAGCAGGCTTCCAGGTATAAAAACCGCCATCCTGTTTTTTATACACAGCATTGATCGACGTATAAAAGCCTTTGTCTGGGCTATATAAATGCTCATCAGTAAATCTCAGCAAGTCATTAAGCACCGCCAAATACAAAGGATCAGCAAATAACTGATAGGCCTTGCTGTAGACCATCAGTAACTGAGCCTGGTTATAAAGCATCTTTTCAAAGTGAGGTAATAACCATTGGTCGTCAGTGACATAGCGATGAAAGCCACCGTTGACATGGTCATACATGGCTTTGGACATCATATTGTTAAGCTGCAGTTTGACTAACGTTGCAAGCTGATCATCGTATTCATGCGCCAGACGTTCCAAAGAAAACAGCAGCATGGCTTCATTAGGAAATTTAGGCGACCCGTTGAAACCACCTGAAACAGGGTCCAACCGTTGTTTTAGCGAACTCGTGGTTTGCGTTAAAAGCTGAGGGTTCCACGTGGCGGATTGCTTCTTGGCGTGCCGTTCTTTCACTAACGCCGTTATCTGCTTTGCATTGGCATTCATAAGGTCCGTGTTGGTTTTTGACAGACGAGATAAACGAGGCAGCAATATCGATAATTTATCTTTTGCGAGATAGGAGGCTGCAAAGAGAGGGTCGCCATTAGCATTCAAGATCACGGTAATTGGCCACCCTGACGTACCCAATACTTCTTGCAATACCGACGTGTAGTAACTGTCTATATCCGGTCTTTCTTCTCTGTCGACCTTTACGGCAATGTAATCCGCAGCCAACAATTCAGCGATGCCAACGTCATTGAAACTTTCTTTCTCCATAACATCACACCAATGACAACTGGAATAACCAATGGACAGGAAAACCAGTTTCTTTTGCTGTTTGGCTTGCACAAACACTTGCTCAGACCAGGGTTGCCAGTTAATGGGATTGGTCGCATGTCTTAATAAATAAGGCGAATTTTCCAATACCAGGCCATTGATGTAGAGCTTCGACTCAGGAGATTGGTGGTCGGCCAGCAGCTCAGTCATTAACCCCTGTTTCGACTCAAACGCACTTCGCCAGGTTTTCAGAGTCTGGTTAGCAATATCGGATTTCGGCGGTGCCTGAAACGACGAAACCGACAAAGCATAGCAATTACTGCCCATAGAGCTTGCTATCGAAATAAACAGGGCCATCGTGTAAACAGACACCTGACAAAGCTTGCTTAGGGTACATACAATCAACGGCTTAAACACAAGTACGACTCGTCATTTCTGTTGTTCGTTTTCTTTGTTGTTTACAATCTTTGGTATAACTCCCCCACTCAATCTAAGAAGCTCTGACTGATTGAGTAAGCAGAATGAAAACAATGTGTTTTATAGCATTCGCTCTTCAGTGCCCGCAGAACTAGAGCGAGCCTGTTCAGAGGCGTCTTTTTTCAACGTTTGTTCTTTCAGCGCAGTATTTTGTATAGCACTGTCTTTCAACGTACGGTAATCAATCGATATCAATTGCTTTGCTTGGACTTGTCCAATGTCTGAACGCTCACCATTCGGCCAAACCACGGTTAACCTGGCACTGTCGGATTTACCCAATCCCAGATGCTGAACTTTGGGATGGACCGACATATAGCCTTCAGAACCATGCACTTCTCGCCAGACACGATCACCGTTATCCAGCTCTGCAATCACTAATGCCCCAATAGCATCACGGTTAATACCGTCCTGCGGTGAGCCGGTTAATTTCACGTTCAGCCAGTTATTATTAAATTGCTCACTGTTATTTTGATAAGCGACGACGGGCCCATGGTAGTTGTTCAGAATCATGTCCAGGTCGCCATCCTGATCGTAATCAAGATAGGTAGCGCTTCTTGAATTAGAGAGTAGATTTGCCCCGCTGCCCTCGGATCGGTTCTGTAGCTTACCGTCTTCGTTAATGAAAAAGACATTGCTCTCTTTTTCAGCGACAGGCATATAGGCATTCATTTTTTCATTGTTGAGCGGATCGCGATAATAAGGATTTTCACTGCTGTACAGGTTGTACTCGTTCATGCCGTTCAACACGTACAGGTCATCGTCTCCGTCATTATCAAAATCAAAGAAGTCCGCATCCCAGGCCCATCCGGTTGAAGATCGTCCGCGAGTCACCGCTTTACTGGCGTAATAGCTCCGGTTTCCTTGGGCATCCTGTTTGGAAACAAACAGATCGTTGGCCTCTATCACCCGCATATTGGCCAGCTTTTGCGGATTAAAGACCATTGTTGTTTCTTCACTGGGCAGCACGTATTTTTGATCTTTGTTCATGGTGACAATGTTAGAAATGTAGATATCAGGCACCAGATCATCATTTAAATCGGTTATGCCGATACCCATCGTATAAGAAGGTTTGTCGGTGCCAATTTCACGGCTAACATTTTTGAACTTCCCGTTACCCAAATTCCGGTAATAGCCGTTCACGCCAAAATCATTTCCGACAATCAGGTCTTGTTTGCCGTCCAAATCGAAGTCGGTATGAGCCACCGCCTGGCCCCAACCGGTATCGGCCAAGCCACTGCCCTCCGTCACATCCTCAAATTTAAAGTCGCCCAGATTTCGAAACAGCTTGTTCGGTAAGCCGTTATCGTTTCTGCGCTTTAAGGTCGGTAATACGCCTTGAAGGTAATCACCAAAGTAGGTGATATAAATATCCAACAGACCATCGTTGTCATAATCGAAAACGGTGGCGGGTCCGGCTACCAGATTAATGCCCCCCAAGCCGCTTTGCTCAGTCATATCGGCAAAGGTCTCATTTCCCAGGTTTTTATACACACGATGAGAGTCGTCAACGTAGGTAATGATGATGTCCTGTAAACCGTCGTTATTAATGTCCGCAATCAATGGCTGCCGGGGTTCTCCCGGGCGATTATCCTGTTCACGCAACCAGTTCAAACCGGACTTTTCTGTAATGTCCTCAAAGTGATCTTTTCGGTTGATATACAGACGATTCCCGGTGCCGCTGAGAATCAGTAAGTCGGCAAGCCCGTCATTGTTAATATCGTCAGAAGCAATACCGGAACCGCCAAACGCTGGCGGAATAGTAATAATGCCGGTGTGCTCATCCTTTTTAAGGTAGCTTCTCAATAAACGATTCAACCAGTCGGATGAGTGATGCTGCATATTGAGATTAAGCTTGGAGGTAGCATCGCTAAACAAGGTAGTTTCAGCAGACGCATCGTGTTGCGTTGTGCTTTTGGCAGAGGCTAATCCAGGTAAATCTTCGACATTATCCGTTTTGACCAGCGCATGCCGGTTAATTCTGTCTTGAATGGAACGCGCAGCCTGTAAAAAGTGCGTTGCCTTGATTCTGTCTTCTCCTGCGTCTTTTCCGACTTGCCCGGTGACTCGCAGCAACAACACACCAAACTGCGCAACATTCTCGGCAAGTAACTCCACCGCAAAAGGATCAGGTTCCAGGCGCGCTTTAAACTCCGGTGAAAGTAACGCGTGTCTCAAATAATTCCAATGAATGCCGCTATCACGGAAAGAATCAAAATCATAGGATTCGATAAAGACCTGATCATTCAATGGCAGCTTAGGGAAAAACAGCGCATCTTCGTACGCATTCATTTCATGAGGAATGAATAAATTCAGAAATGCTTTTACGTCGGATTCACGAATCGTGCTATGGTCGTTGGCCAACGCATGCCGTTCTGCGCCTTTATATAAATCGGCAGTAAACAAGATCAGGGTTTCTGTGAATTGCTGCTTAAATAGCTTGGCTTCATTCACATCCTTCGGCCAACTGTTACGCGCAAAGTACACTTGCAAATTCCGAATAAACAGCTGGTTATTTACATCATTGTATTTCTCAAATGACCGTATTTTTTGATCAATAATATTCTGCAGTAAAACTAGCGGTGCCTCACCCTTAGGGGCATTACCCGAGGCAAGCTGGTGTTCCGACATGACATCACCGGAATCCAACGATTTCCATGACTCCAATAGCAATACTTTGGAGAGCTGATGCTGGCTTTGCAATCTGGCTTCTTTATCGGCCGTACTTAACACCGCCAGAGTAAAGAAATCGAGAGACTCGTTCAGCGCGCTGATTGCGGGTTGCGTTAAAGGTAACAGAGACAGTTCGGCAGCCATCAGGCTTTCTTGCTGAACCGCCAAAATGGCGCGCAGTGAATACGCGATACTGCCATAGTGACGTTTATCGTTTTTGCTGATGGTTATTTTGTTATTGCCAAAGGTACTGTCTTTCCCAGAGATGCTGTCTTTCCCAAAAAACCTACCATTCGAAAACGTAATGTCCCAGTGGTTTTCGTCGTTCAGCTGATAGCTAAACATTGATGAGATAACCTGGGTAACGTCGCTTTCCGATACCTGGATCTCGCCACGTTTTTCCGCCAATGCCGATGCTTTTTTCCACACCTTCATCGCCCACTGCTTTTGAAGCACATTTTTAGCAAAACGTGCTTTATCCGTAAGTGGTGTGCCATAAATGAAGTCTTCTAAACGAGACGCGGTGGCGTAACACTTGGGATCGCTGTTACTTTCAAGCGTTTCAATTTCCGCCAGGATAGCCTTCATCGAGTGACTGTTATTCGAAAAGAGCGACTTCGATTGATTCATGTACATGCTGGTGGAAGCGGCATTAGAAACGCCGGATTCCTGAGCATAAAGACCAAGACTGAAAGTTAAGCAGCCAAACAGAGTCGTCGACAACATGCCGGTTTTTGGCAGACTCATTAGAAATTCACTCCCAAGCCAAGACCGAATAGGTCGACGTCCTGGTCATCCACCAAAATCCGACGCAGCTTTACATTGAGAGTCATATGCTCATCCAGTCGATAGCCCGCACCAAAGCCGATATATATGTCCGTTTCACTGTCTTCATCACCGTCTATATTGGTACCGCTGACATCAATATCCTGTTTCCAGAAAAAGAGCCCTGCTTCACCAAACACAGTAACATCGGGTAAAGGCTCTGCCTGAAAACGATTGCCAAGGGTCACCCCTTGTCCGGTCGCCGGGTAATGTTTATTTATTGATTTTTCAAGGTCTGCGGTATTTGCGGTCAAAGTCGAGAAGTTGACATTGACGTTGCCCAAATCCAGATACCCTACTTCAACAAACGACCAATCCAGGTAGCGATAGCCCCACACCAGATGATAGCCAGATCGATCGACGTCATATTCCTCCACATCAATGTCAAAACCATCAGACGCCAGGTCATTCCGGAAGGAGCGTTCGGTTTGGGATGAGCTGACCCGAAATAGATTCACTTCAATGTAGCTCCGGTCCTTTATGCTCTGCTGAACCATTGCCATGTCCTTTGCCTGACTGCTCTGTGGCGTCAATATTAATGAGCTTACAAACAGAGGCCCCAATAACAACGACAGCTTACCCACTGTTTGTTCTTGCATTGTTCGTTCTTGCGTTGTTTGTTCTTGCGTTACGCCTCCGTGGCCCACTAACTTTAATTGACGTGAAATTTTCATCATCACCATCCCTATCATCATAAGTATCCATCCCCATCCTAAGCTTCCTCCGCCACTGCCGGAGCTTTTTACTGATGCTTTCACAAGAGTACCCACGCCACCTGGATCACTGACGCTGCCATTGGCCATGCCATCGGCATCGTTCGGACCACCATCTTCAATGGTTAGCTGAACACACCAATCACCGGCATTGAGTCCTGGGCGATACTCATCGGACTCCGGCGGAGGACAGGCGCCCTCTTCACCCGGTGCCGATTTCAGTGAGTTATTTGCGTCTTCCACAAAGGTGTACCAAACACCGTCAAATTTCCGGTAAATCACGTCTTCAGGAATCACCATACGTTGAGGAATAACAATATTGACGCTTTGACCGATGACAGGTAAGTCATTCACTACGAAGTCGAAATAACCACTGACATTCTCAATCTCGTCTTCAGGAATACTAAGTGTCGATGGCAATGTGTTTGTATCCACTTTTGCCCCACGTCCATCATTGGACAGTGCACGTTCACCCAGCGCCATTTTGAGTCCTGGTTCTGTTTCGATTAGGAAGCTAAAGCCATCCTCTGCCACTTCATTCAACACATTCGACAGACTGGAAGAGTCCAGATAATTTGGTTGTCCATCCTGATCATCGTCCGCCCAACCTTCATCAATATCACTGATGCCGTCGCCATCAGAATCCAAGGTTGAACTCAATGGAGATAGGCTTTCTACCACGCGATAGGAGATGGAAACCTCGTTACCGGCAGACGGTAAGCCATTATCAAAGACAATGACTTTCGCTTGATATACCCCAGGTTCCACATCGGCAGGGTTCAACTGACGCTGAGTATCACTCACGGATTCGGTAGTCACACCGCCTGTGAACTGCCATTCCACAGTATGTTGATCATTCGGATTCGGATCAGTGATCTGAGCCGAAAAATCCACCACACCGGATGACTGTTCAACGATAAGCTGCGAAGTACCATCTTGAGTAAGCGTCAGCACAACTTGTGGCGCAAGGTTCTCTTCCACAATGGTAATCGTGTGCGTTTTCTTAGTACCCAAGTTATTGTCACCCACCAGCGAAATAAGGATCTGCTCATTGCCCTCAACAACCTGATCCGAAGTAATGGTGAATGGAAGTAACTTAACTACTTCGCCTTCTTCAAACACCACATCACCCGCTACCAGATTATGATCTGAACCATCGGCCGTTCCTTCAACGTCATAGGATACGGTCATCGGATAACTTGGTGCGGTGCCATTCAGTAAGATTCGAAGTTGACCGGTTCCACCTTCACCTATCACCTGATCCTTACTCATGGAAATTAATGGATGGACGTTGATTTCCTGCACAGACTCAGCCCGATTACCGGATGCATCTACAGAGAACCAAGTGATAGTGTGAGCTCCCGGTGCTAATTTAGCCGGTGCGCCACCCACCACATTCACGTCCACTTCGCCGTCCAAACCATCGATAGAGGTTGGGGTCACTAAACCGGTTACTGGCGTCAACAAGCCGGTTGCATTCAGGTTCAAGGTTTGAACACCTGTAATGACCGGAGCCTGATCGTCCGCC
>JBFHTA010000208.1:0-7081 GCA_041590855.1 Pseudomonadales bacterium | reverse complement strand
TGGACTCACCCTGAAACAAGCCCGATCAATCTGGTGTGCATGGGCGAGCGAACCCGCGCGGTTGAAGCTGTTTGGCAGTTTTTGTTGGCGGATTGGTGTGGCGATGAAGGGTTGTAATCGAAATAAGTTATTAGGGACGTAAGTATGGAAGATTTAACGGACGGTATTTTTAGACCAATAATAAGATTAATTCTCGGGGTATTAAGAGTTTTTCAGTTCATAGCCTGGGACTTAATGTGTTCATATGTTGGATGGTCTATTGGCTGGTGTTTCTATCGTTTTTTCTCTTTAGGGCGCTATCCTGTGGAGGGGCTTAATGAGCTTGATAATGCTCATTGGGTGACGGAGTTGGTTGTGGATTTAACTGGGCTAATACTCTTGGCAGGGTTTATTTATTTTTTGAGTAGCTTGCTTTAGTTGGTTTTAAAACGGTTGTAGAAATTTCCATTAAGTTACCAATTATGCCTAACTCACTCTCCATCCGCTCCTACAGCCGCCAACGCAGAGGCCATTCTCACGATTATCATCAGTTAGTGTTGCCTTTGCGTGGTGTCATCAATATTGAACTGGAAGGTTACTCCGGCAAGGTGGCACCTGGTGAGTGTGTGGTGATTCATACTGGTACCATGCACCACTTTACTGCCAATGAAGAAGCCCGTTTTGTGGTGGCAGATCTGTCTGATTTACCAGACAACCTGGCGCAGTCTGACTGTCTGGTGTTCTCCATTACCGCTCCTTTGATCAGTTATCTTAATTTCATCGAGAAGCAGTTAGAGCATCAGGTTAATCCAGAGCTTGAGCGGTCGATGTTCGAAACCTTTGTGCTTTTGCTGTCGGAGCAACACTTCTTTAAGCAAGTTGATCATCGATTACGTGCGGTGTTGGAGCATGTATCCGATCATTTGGCGGATAAACTTCAACTTGACGCTTTGGCCAAGGTTGCGTGTCTCAGTCCAACCCAATTCAAGAAGCTGTTTAAAGAGCAGCTCGGTGTGAGTGTGATGCAATACATTACTCAGCAGCGTATGGAAAAAGCGAAAGCCTTATTAATTCACACCGATTACCCTATTCAGCTGGTGGCAGAGCAGGTGGGGTATGCGGATCTTTCGGCGTTCGGTCGACGTTTTTCAAGTTATTTTGGGTTATCGCCAAGCGCTTTTTCCCGCTAGCCTCAATCAGTACCTGAATGATAAGCGGAACGAGGTTTCATTCAGTTGTGTGAATTTTCGGGTTTTGGGTTCATAGTCGTAAGGAAATAGCGACATATAAATGAACGAATGAGAGAACTCTTCGATTGGAATCATAGTACGGCTTTCCTGAAACGAAATGTTTTCTATGGTTCGTACGCAGATTATTCGGTTTTCAGCGTCTATGATCTCATTGCATCGATTCTCTTCGGGATCATCATAGAACCATACGCTGGGAAAACGCTTTGATAAGGTGACAGAGCGAAGCTCATTTCGAAGCCCTTCTGCCATGCCGGATACGTGGAATCCTTGAAGTTCTGTAAAGGGAGTACCACGTTGGATTTGATCATACAGATCGCCACGGTAGTCAGCACTGATTAGTGTATTCAGTTGTCCTGAAAACTCAATTCGGATATCAAACCCTTCTTTTGACAGCTCATAGGTGTTATCGGTCTGTTGGATCTTCTTGCCATGTTGCCAAACTTCGACATTAATTTCGCCGTAAGGCAACGGCTGTGGTGAAGAATCGCAGCCTGAAATAAATAGCAAGGTTATAAACGGTAGAAAGGCAGAAAGGGGCGGTGACACTTCTCGTTTTTTAAACGTTTGCATCCAAGCATTGAAAGGCATGATTTTAGACTCCTTGTCCTGACTCTGTGTGTTCTGTTTCGGGTGCAAGCTAGCGAGGGGGATGATACGAATCGAATGACGATAAGTACATCAAGTCTTTCGGAAAGTGCACTTTCAGTAGGTTCTTAACCTGTTATGCCGACATATTACACTGGGTGTGTCTGCCCTTAGTTGATTCCACGCTTTTAGTGTTTGAAGAAACTCTTAAGGAATAAACGCCTGAATGGTCAAGAAAAGCGTCTGATCTGCATAATCATAATTCTATTTTGATCATAGACTGACACACGTAATCAATCATATCAGTCAGTGGAGTAAGACCCATGTTTTCTCAAGATCATTCCAGGCGAGGGTTGTTCGCCATTGTTATTGCCTGTGTTTTCTGGGGGACGACGGGCACAGCCGCCAGTTTTATGCCTGATGTTAACCCGCTTGCTATAGGGGCCTTTGCTATGGGCGGAGGTGGGATTTTATTGGTTCTTTTTTCCTTTCGGGAATTGCTGAATGACTCCACAAAATTAAGTGTGAGTTGGAGATTGATGCTGCTGGGCGGACTATCGGTGGCTGTTTATCCCCTGGCGTTTTATACGTCCATGCGGTTGTCGGGTGTAGCCGTTGGTACTGTGGTTTCCATCGCGAGTGCGCCCTTTTTTACTGTGTTGCTCGAGTGTCTTATCAGCAAGAAATATGTCACCAGGCAGTGGCTGATAAGTTTTGCCCTAGGGGCGGGCGGCATCGTTATGTTAGCGGTTGGAAAAGAGTCTACTCAGACCTCTAGCCAGTTTATTTACACTCATTATGTTGGTGTGTTACTTGGCTTGCTGGCTGGGTTCAGTTATGCAATCTATTCCTGGACGGCCAGAGGCATGATTGAACAGGGTATTCATTCTAAATCTGCAATGGCCAGTATGTTTGGTTTGGCGGCTCTATTGTTATTACCTTCGTTGATTTTCACTGGCGACCAACTTTTTGCAACAGCATTAAATGCCGGGATTGCCGTCTATATGGCCATAGTGCCTATGTGTTTAGGCTATGTATTGTTTGGTTATGGGCTTAAGTATATCGAAGCCAGTCAGGCGACGCTGATAACTTTGTTAGAACCTGCTTTGGCAACTTTAATGGCTGTTTGGGTTGTGGGGGAGCACATTAATCTTGTAGGTTGGTTTGGTATGGGCCTGATTTTGATCTGTCTGTTGCTGCAGATGCCTAAGCCTCAGCGTAACCGGTTGCAGGCAGTGAATTACTAAGAGTTTGACTGCTTATTCAGGTATTCTATCTGTTTTTAAATTTGAATATGGAGATTCAAGCACCGCATGATCAACGCCTTTTCGGTATCTAATTACCGTTCCTTAAAAGATATTGTTTCACCGCTATCTGGGTTGAATGTCGTTACCGGCCCCAATGGTTGTGGCAAGTCCAACTTGTACAAAGCGCTGCGCTTACTGTCAGAAACCGCCAAGGGTAATTTGATCTCTTCTATTGCGCAGGAAGGCGGGCTGGATTACACCTTTTGGGCTGGGCCGGAGTCGTTCAGCAAATCAATGAGGGATGGATCACAACCCATTCAAGGCAGTGCCAGTAAGAAACAACCCCGATTACGATTAGGTTTTTCTGGCGAGAATTTCGGTTACTCTATTTCTTTAGGTATGCCGCCGCCTCAAGGCTTTGCCGGGTATCATGACCCTTCCATGTTTCAGTTTGACCCTGAGATCAAACGCGAGTGTATTTGGGCCGGAAACACCTATCGTCCGAGTTCTTGCCTGGTGGACAGAAATGGGCCCATCGTCAAAGTGCGTTCTGGTCGTAAGTGGGAAGTGTATGACACCCGACTTAATACTTATGAGAGTATCCTGAGTGAAATCAGTGATCCGGTTTTGGTGCCTGAAATTTATGAAGTGAGGCAAACAATTCGGAACTGGCGTTTCTACGATTCGTTTAGAACAGACGCAGACTCCATCATCAGAATCCCGCAAATTGGTACCCGAACCACGGTTCTTGATCAGGATGGTCACAGCTTGGTAGCCGCACTGAGAACCATTCATGAGATTGGGGATAGAGATGCACTGTATGAATCGATAGAAGATGCCTTCCCTGGTGCCACCATTGGTTTTGAATCGGATGCGGGGAATCGATTTTCGCTGAAGTTTATTCAGCATGGATTGTTGCGGCCACTCAACCAAGCCGAGCTGTCTGACGGAACGCTACGATATTTGTTATTAGTCGCAGCCTTACTCACACCCAGACCACCATCGCTGTTAGTGTTAAACGAACCGGAAACCAGCTTGCATCCAGATTTACTTCCGGCCTTGGGGCGTTTAATTAAGCGTGCTGCGGAACAAACCCAGGTTTGGGTGGTGTCCCATGCTCCGCGTTTAATCGCGAGTCTGGAAGCAGACGGTGATTGTAACTCCATCGCATTGAATAAAGACTTGGGCGAAACCTTTATTGTGGATCAGGGGTTGTTGGATGCGCCTGCTTGGCATTGGCAAGATTAATCTTTAATCTGAATTCAGATACTAAGCACAACTTGAAAAATAAACAGGTAAAACATGGACGTAGTGGATTATTTTGACTCGTAGAGTGCATGAATCATCAACTATGATGAGTTATAACCTCAAATAACTGCTGTTCTGGATAGAGAACGAGATGCCTTTCAAAGCCCAATCTACGCTATGGCTTATTATCCTGACCTTATTCTCGGCAAGCCTCTCGATGGGGGCTCGTATAGCTTTTTCTGAATCCATTGTTCAGGAAGTATCTGATTTTCATGGAAACCAAAACAGTGTATTACCCCTAGCCATTGAACATTTCCCGCCTTTTGAGTTCGAACAGGATGATGGCACCATAGTCGGTTTTGATACCGAGATCGTTCAGCAGGTGCTGGAAGAGATTGGCTATAAAGTTGAGATCAGTGTATTGCCTTGGAGCCGGGCTTTGGCCTTTGCAAAATCAGGCGATGTAGCGGGCATTTATAGCCTAACCTGGAGTGAGGAACGGGCGGGATTTCTTCATTTCTCTGAGCCTATCAGCACCGTTAAAGATGTGTTCTTTAAGCTCAAAAGCAAACCCATACAGTGGCAAACCTTGGATCACCTGACGAACTATCGATTGGGGATCAGCCGAGGGTACAACTACGCACCTGAATTTATGAAGGCCGTAGAAGCCAAGTTTTTTACTGATATTGATATCCTGGCAGGGAAGCAACTTGAGTTAACGCATCTGCATCGGTTAAAGGCCGAGCGAGTGGATCTGGTGCTTTGTGAAATTTCCGTGTGTCAGTATCTGATTAAGACCCATGCTCCCAAGTTCAATATGATTGATTATATTGATCGTCCTCTGGGAAGCATCCGCTCGTATCATATCGGTTTCTCGAAGCAGTGGCCTAATAGCGACCAAATTGTTCGTGATTTCAATAAAGCATTAGTACGTTTTATTGAAGAAGGAAAGCGAGATTCGATTCTCAAACGATATGGGGTAGAGAACAGTTTGGTGGTTCCGTCTTCGGAGCCATAGCCGAAACAGATCGCCTTCCACCATTGAGCATATTATGATGTGCATGAGCATGGACAAGCGAATGTTCATCCCAACCTAATGTTCATTGGTTGTTACTCCCAGAGGTGCCTGAATGTCTGTTGTTGATGAGTCTGTTGTTGATGAGTCTGTTGTTGATGAGAATAGGCGCGATCGGATTGTTTTGTTTGATGGTGTCTGTAAATTGTGTGCTGGATGGGCGCGGTTTTTGATTAAGCACGATCAAGCGCGAAAAATTACGCTGGCAACGGTTCAGTCAAACGCAGGGCAGCAGATTTTAGCCCGGTTCGGGATGCCTCAAGATCACTTCGACACCATGATGTATCTTGAAGGGGATACCTTGTACACGCAATCGGAGGCGTTTTTTAAAGTTATGGCACAACTGCCAATGCCTTGGCCTGTGTTGTGTGTGTTCCGAATTATTCCGTTGACGATCCGAAATTGGATGTACGATCGCATTGCGTTGAATCGCTATGCGTTGTTTGGAAAATACGATCAATGCTTGTTGCCAAACAAGGATCACCAAGCGAGATTTCTCCCGGATGATTAATGTCCAGAGTTACGTTATCTGCAGATTGATGATCGCGTTTGTTTGGGTTTATCACGGCTTGGTGCCTAAGTTATTAGGCCCCCATACAGATGAGCTAGCGATGAATATGGCATTAGGGCTGAATCTGGAGCAGGCAAAGCAACTGGCGTTCTTAGGCGGTTCGGCTGAAATAGCCTTTGGCGTAGCTGTTCTGGTTTTCTGGAAACATCGTTGGCCGTTAGTTCTGACAGCTCTGTCTATGGTTGGTTTGCTGGCGTTTGCTTTAACCGTTCATCCTCTGTTGGCGGTAGCGGCGTTTAACCCAGTGACAACCAATCTAACAGTCTTGGCACTAGCTGTTGTGGGCTATCGTTTGCAATCCTCTTAAAGCTGCTAATCTCTAGTCATCACTTCATATTTCGTGAGGTTTTATGATGACTAAGTACCGTATCGAGAGCGACAGCATGGGTGCTCTGGACGTTCCCAAGAAGGCACTCTATGCGGCGCAAACCCAGCGCGCAATCAATAATTTTCCTATCAGTGGTCAGCGTATGCCAACGGCCTTTATCCGGGCGCTATTGTTGGCCAAGTATGCGGCGGCTAAAGCCAATGGTCAGTTAGGGCTAATTCCGAAGAAGATGGCGAAAGCTATTTGTAAATCGGTGGATGAGCTGTTGGAAGATGACTTCATGCAGCACTTTCCGGTGGATGTTTATCAAACAGGCTCGGGCACCAGTTCCAACATGAATGCGAATGAAGTGTTGGCAACCTTGGCTACCCGTCGATATGGTAAGCCAGTCAGTGCGAACGATCACATCAATTACGGCCAAAGCAGTAACGACATCATTCCGTCCAGTATCCATATCAGTGCCGCGCTGGAATTAGAGCAGGCATTGTTGCCCGCATTAGCGCACCTGGAAACCCGAATAAGAGAGAAAGCCCAGCAGGTGGACGGATACGTCAAGACCGGACGGACGCACTTAATGGATGCCATGCCTGTGAAAATGAGCCAAAGTCTGATTGCCTGGGCGGATCAGATTGCACAGAACATTGATTATCTCCAAGGCATGCAGCCAAGCCTTCAGAGTTTGGCGCAAGGCGGCACAGCGGTAGGGTCGGGCATTAATGCTGACCCTGAGTTTGCAGCTGCCTTTAGTCATGCGCTGTCGGATAAAACAGGCCTTCCTTTTACTCCCGCTAAAAACTT
>JBFHTA010000207.1:0-7148 GCA_041590855.1 Pseudomonadales bacterium | reverse complement strand
TTACCTAGGTATTGAACCATCAGCACCGATACCAGATATCGGGCGTTCGCTCCTAATATGGCACCCAACGACACCCACATCATATTTGATAGCATGGTTCACTCTCTTATCTTGTGTACGTTCTTATTGCATTTTATTTATTACAAACATGCTAGGGAGCCTAGAGCTAATCGTATCGCTTCTTGTCGCTTTGATCATCCAGCTGTTTAAGCCAGTTCAATTTTTCAGAGATTTTTTTCTCTAAACCACGTTCTACAGGCTGATAAACAGTTAAATCTTTAAGCGCTTCAGGTAGGTAATTTTCACCGGCAGCATACGCATTGGGCTCATCATGTGCGTAACGGTAGCCATCACCAAAACCATGTTCTTTCATCAGTTTGGTCGGCGCATTACGAATGTGCATAGGCACTTCATAATCACTGGTTTCCGAGACGATAGCTCGCATCTTATTAAACGCAGAATAAACGGCGTTACTCTTGGGAGCGGCGGCGATATAACAAATAGCCTGAGCCACCGCCAGTTCACCTTCCGGACTACCTAGCCTCTCTTGCACTTGCCAGGCGTTTAACGACACTTCCAGCGCTCTTGGATCAGCATTCCCTACTTCTTCGCTGGCCATACGAACCACTCGCCGGGCAATGTATAACGGGTCACAACCGCCATCTAACATACGACAGAACCAGTAAAGTGCACCGTCGACAGATGACCCCCGAACCGATTTGTGAAGTGCCGAAATCTGATCATAGAAAGCATCGCCTTGCTTATCGAACCGCTTAGTCTCATTCGCAAGCGCTTGTTCAGCGATAGCCAGATTGACCGAAATAGAACCCTCCAGACTCTCTTCCGCCTGAGCAATTTGAATGGCAACTTCCAAAAGATTGTAGGCTCTACGGGCATCGCCCATGGCCGTTGCAGCTAACAGCGAAAGCGCCTCAGAATCGACAGACACCGTTTGAGAGAGTAATTCCTGATCGGTATTCAGCGCGACATTCAGCAATTGTTCAATATCTTCATCCGTTAAGGATTGCAGCTTATAAACCCTGGCGCGAGACAACAAGGCGTTATTGACTTCAAACGAAGGATTTTCTGTGGTCGCGCCAATGAAAACCAAGGTTCCGTCTTCAACGTACGGCAAAAAGGCATCTTGCTGGGTTTTATTAAACCGGTGGACTTCATCCACAAACACCAGGGTACGACGCCCTTGCGTCAGATGCAGTTGTGCTTGATCAACCGCCGCGCGGATATCCTTAACACCGGACATAACAGCGGATATCTCTATCACTTCAGCATTACAACTGCGCCCGATAATTCTCGCCAGTGTCGTTTTACCGACACCTGGCGGCCCCCACAGCAACATAGAATGTAACTGATTGGCCTCTATGGCTTTACGAAGCGGTTTACCAGGCCCCAACAAATGTTGCTGACCGATATAACCTTCAAGCGTGGTCGGCCGGCAACGAGCAGCCAACGGTTGAAAGCGTAGCCGGTTTTGCTGCTCGTCTTGAGCAAAAAGATCATCACCCATGAGATAAGAATCTGAACCAACCGCTATTCAGCGGCCACCTGGCGATTATCAAGCACATCAACATAATCGGGAAACTCTACGCTGAAGGTACCTTTGTCCAGCGTTGGATTCAGCGTAACATCCGTAAACACAATCTTGGTGAATTGCCCCAGACTGTCTTCAATCTGCATCTCTACCAGTTTCCCATCCACAAAGTTAAGAACCAGCATGGTAAACAGGCTGCCTTCATCTTTAGGATTCAGAATAAACATTTCTTTCAAGCTGTCGCGGCTATTAGATATACGATAATGCTTTTGGATTTCTTCAGCCGAACCAGACAACAACACCGCAGGGGTTTTAGCTGCACGCTCATCCAGATAATCAATGCTTACCTGTTCTAAATCCGGATCGTATACCCAAACCGACTGGCCATCAGACACAATCGTCTGAGGGAACGGCTCCTCAACCACCCAACGAAAGCGCCCAGGCTGCTCCAATACAAACTGACCTTTCCCACGTTGTTTCACATTGCCCTGAGCGTCGTGGGTCGTCTGTTCAAAGCTTGCTGCATAGGCGTTCATGTCATCAAGCAAACCACTTAACCGATCACTGGCATCTGCTAAAGCCATAGTCGACATCAAAACGGATAAAACCACAAAAACACTACGAAATAATACGGTCACAAAGTTTTCCTACTAATCATAAAATCCCGAGTCTTTGATTAACCCGGATCACTAAAATATGGCTTCTGAAAATTAGCGAGGTGGCGGTGGCGGAGCCAACACTTCTCGACTGCCATTGGTGCCCATTTCAGAGACAATACCTGCTGCTTCCATCGCCTCAACAAGGTTTGCCGCGCGGTTATAGCCAACCTTGAGTTTCCTTTGAACCGATGAGATAGAGGCTTTGCGAGTTTCGGTAACGAAAGCAACCGCCTCATCAAACAAAGGATCGGATTCACTATCACCTGAACCACCCTCCGGTTTTTCACCAGGAAGCATACCTTCTTCCCCTACACCAGATACGACAGCATCAATAAATTCCGGTTCACCGCGCGTCTTCCACTCGTCTACTAGGGCGTGAACTTCATCGTCATCCACAAAGGCACCATGAACACGCATAAGACTGTTAATACCCGGTGGCATATATAGCATGTCACCATGTCCTAACAATTGTTCTGCGCCACCCTGATCCAGAATGGTTCGGGAATCGATCTTGGACGACACTTGGAACGCCATCCGTGTTGGGACGTTTGCCTTGATCAGACCAGTAATAACATCCACCGAAGGACGCTGAGTTGCCAATATCAAATGAATACCTGCGGCCCTGGCTTTTTGCGCAATACGAGCAATGAGCTCTTCGACCTTTTTACCAACAATCATCATCATGTCGGCAAACTCATCAATCACCACCACAATGAATGGCAGTTTTTCAAGGTACGGGTGTTCCTGCTCATCCACCGGAATCATCGACAACTCATCAGGCTTCCAAATTGGATCAAGAATTGGCTCGCCCGCCTCAATGGCTTCAACTACCTTCTTGTTGTAACCGGCAATATTCCGCACACCCATTTTGGACATCAGTTTGTAGCGTCGCTCCATCTCAGCCACACACCAACGAAGCCCGTTGGCAGCGTCTTTCATGTCCGTAACCACAGGAGTTAACAAATGCGGGATGCCATCATAAATCGACAATTCCAACATCTTAGGGTCAATCAATATCAAACGAACCTGATCCGGCGTGGCCTTAAACAAAATACTGGCCAGCATGGCATTCACACCCACCGACTTACCGGAACCGGTCGTACCTGCAACCAACAAGTGAGGCATTTTAGCCAGATCCGCTATCACAGGCTCACCAGCAATATCATTTCCTAAGCCAAGAGTTAACGGTGAGGCCGATTCATCATAACGCTGCGAACCCAGAACCTCACTCAAACGCACCATCTGACGATCTTCGTTGGGTATCTCGATACCGACTACGGTTTTACCGGAGATCACTTCTACGACGCGGACACTGACTACCGCTAATGAACGAGCCAAGTCACGCGCTAAATTCGATATCTTGGAAGCCTTAACCCCTGGCGCAGGTTGAATTTCAAAACGTGTAATCACCGGACCAGGACATACCTCAACCACTTCAGCAATCACACCAAAGTCTTTCAGTTTAAGCTCAATCAAGCGTGACATGGCTTCCAGAGACTCAGGCGAATACCCTTTCTTTTGGTTGGTATCTGGCGGAGTCAAGATAGACAACGGAGGCAGACTGATCACTTCTCCCGGGAACAAATCACCCTGTTTTTCTTTCTCGGTTCGATCACTAAGTTTTTGTTCCGTTTTCAATGGTGTGATCTTAGGAGCTTTTGCGTCGTCCTCGCCAATGCCTGGCGCTGTCTTAACGGCCCCTTTCAACTCGCCCTTCTTGGTTTTGGATTCCGCAGGTGCTTTTTCCGAGTCAGTGTTTTTACGTAGCAAACGGTCTTTAAGGGATTTCTTCTCTTTAGGAGGGGGCTGAATGTCATCATCCAGGTCAAACGGAAGTTCAAGATCAATTTCTTCACGCCCTTGTTTCGGCTTCTCTGCTGTCGCAGTCGACTTTTCGACCACCTGGGCAATCCGGTCAATGTCGCCAAGCTCCGGCTCGGCATGCGCCTCTTCTACAATTCCGCTGATCATGACCGGTTCACGCTTACGCTCAGATTTCGCTTTTTTGAGATCAGCCACTTTAGCAGAGCGTGCCTGAAGTTTAGCGTTGCCGTAGTTGGCAACGTGTTTCGACTGTCTTGCAAAGAGTCGAAGAACAGCGAAACTTAGACGTCCAACATTTTCAAAAAACTTGATCCAGGAAACCCCGGTAAACATAGAACAGCTGATACAGAACAACGCCAACAAGATCAGAGTACTGCCCAACAAATTGAACCGGATAAAAAGCGCTTCAGATAATGCCCGACCAATGATTCCACCCGCTCCATGTAAAAGAAGGTCTTGAGAGACATGAAAGTGCAGTGCAGTCAGACTTGCACCTGAGAGCAAAAATACCAGCAAACCAACAAAACGCAGAAGAAACATAAAAGGATTAATCAGCGCATGTTGTTTCTCACGAATAATTTTAATGGCACGCCAGATAATCAGCACAGGCAGTAAGTACGCCATGTAACCAAAAAAGGAGAGCAGAACATCAGCAAAGAAGGCCCCGACTTTTCCGCCAGAGTTATTCACGACTTGATGGGTGGCCGAAGTGCTCCAACCAGGATCATTCACATCGTAGCTGACAAGCGAGATAAATAAGAAAGCACAGACCGCAATCAGAAGGATCAACATCCCTTCTTTTAATAATCGCTGAGATAACTCTTTGGGAATGGCTGTTCGGGAAGCGTCAACGCTTTGTTCTTTCAAACCGTCTTCCTGTGGTTCATTTGCAAAAGAGAGAATAATAAGAAATCTGGGTCAGGCTTGCCAGCGCAATCATCCGATTTAAGTGATAGACCCTATCGCCAGATGGCAAAACACCACAATTTATTGCATCATCGCGCTTTATTTATTCTTTTAGCCAACATTGTATAAACATGAAAATTATCAGCTTCAATATCAATGGCGTTCGAGCCAGACCACATCAAATTGAAAAAATCATCGAATTACATGCCCCGGATGTCATTGGCCTTCAGGAAACGAAAGTCGATGACCCTCAGTTCCCTGTCAGTGTAATCGAAGACATGGGCTACCAAGTCAGCTACTTTGGCCAAAAAAGCCACTATGGCGTTGCCCTTCTCTATAAAAAAGCCCCCATATCCATCAAAAAAGGGTTTCCATCTGACACAGCAGATGACCAAAAGCGATGGATCATCGGTGAATTTGAAGCATCAAATGGCGAGCGAGTTATTGTTTGTAACGGCTACTTTCCACAAGGCGAAAGCATTACTCATGAAACCAAGTTTCCTGCAAAACGAAAGTTCTACAATGACTTAATGACTCAGCTGAATACGGAATATTCCGCCGATCAAAACATTATCGTAATGGGTGATTTCAACATTTCGCCTGAAGATTGCGATATCGGTATTGGCGAACAGAATAGAAAACGCTGGTTGCGTACCGGCAAGTGCTCCTTCCAGCCAGAAGAACGCGAGTGGTTCCAACGCCTGAAAAGCTGGGGATTCCAGGATACCTTCCGTATTCTACACCCGGAAGTTCAAGACAGATTCAGTTGGTTTGACTATCGCAGTAAGGGCTTCGACGACACACCTAAGCGGGGTCTTCGCATAGATACGCTACTAGCTACAGAATCACTAATAAAACGATTGCAAGCAGCGGATATTGATTACGACGTGCGAGGCATGGAAAAACCTTCAGACCACGCACCAGTATGGGCTTCATTCAACTTTGAATAAACCCCATAGCTAAATCACTTCTAAAAGTGCCGACCTAAACAATTCGGGCCGAGACTTCTCATCCAAGGACAGAAGACCTCGACCCGAATCGTTAACGCCTGAAATCAACATTCCAGAATAAAGAATCAAGTGATGATGAATCGCCAGCACTTGAAACACCGGACAGCAGATACACCAACCAGTAGAAATTAGAGCTTAAAGCGTTTCCAGTCCGCCAGACCTAAACCATCTGCAACCTCATCATTCGTGATAATGACATCGCTGCTTTCCTGTTTAAGCAAATATTTCTCAGCCACCGCTTTAAGCTGCTCTTCCGTAACCGCAAGAATGCGATCCCGAAAATCGTGACGATCAGCGTAAGAACGCCCCATTAAACGATTATGAAAATCCTGACGAGCCTCACCTGCAGGCGAAGCTGGCTTATCGATGCTACCAATCACACCAAGAATTGCTTCTTCTATAGGTTCAAATCCATGGGATTTAGACAAGAACCATTCGATGGACTTAGTAAAATCGTCCAATGTCTCCAAGGCTCTTGGGTCACGATAAGAATAAAAACGGAAAACACCGGCAGCATTGTCCTGGTTCGCTCCGCCACCATAAGCACCGCCCTGCTCGCGAATAGCTCTGTGTAAGAACCCATTACGAAGAACACTGGCTAAAATGGTTAACGGCGCTGCATCCGGGTCCGTATGCATACAGGTTTTGAACGCTCTGGAAGCAAAGTTCACCTGAGTATTAGTGGTCCAGATCTGACGTTTTTCCGCAGAAACAACAGACAACTTAGAGGTCGACATTTTCTCACTGAATTGACCCTCAGACCAAACCCCGTCCACTTGCTCCTTCAGCAATTCCAGCCCTTGCGCATCCCCCATTGTCAACAGACGAACCGGACTGTGTGTCACTTTGTCATGAATGGACTTAAGCACAGGAAGAATATCGTCAAGACAGGAGATATCCTTCACCTGCTCCATTAAACGACGAATGCCGGTCAGGCCGCCTAGCGTATGATTAATGGCCGATAGAGGGCTCCAGGCAGCAGATGCCGCCAACATGGCATAAGAATGACCAGACCCCGTCACAGACTGATGCTTTCTGTGTTTCATTTGCAGCAGCAATTCCCATACACGCTCAACTTCATCAAAGCGTACCGATGAAATCACTTCTTTCAGCAATGGAACAAACTCGCTAACTTTAGTGTTCAGCGCCTTTCCGGAGAAGTGTATATAGCCTTTAACTGCTTCAGATCCGTCTGAATCA
>JBFHTA010000206.1:0-7166 GCA_041590855.1 Pseudomonadales bacterium | reverse complement strand
TGAAAGCCATTGAAGAACGCTTCTATCAAACCCCGCCGAACTGATGATCGGGTTTATACCAAACCAAGTCGCTTCAGTAACCGGTGAAAGTTTGCTCTGTCCACCCCAAGTGCCTGAGCCGCTTGCGATTTGTTGCCATCAAACTGATTCAGCACGCGTTCTATGTACTGACGTTGCTGCAAGTCCATCATGTCCTTGAGTTTCATAATCCTTGTGTTAGATGTTGGCATCTCAGGAAGCCGTGCAGCTTGTGGCAGCTGAGTGACCTCCAGATCCAGATGGAAAGCTTCGATGGTGATAAATCGTGCCGGATCAGTGTGATCGGCCTTGGCTTTTAGTGCCGCCCGACACAACAAGTGCTCCAGCTCCCGAATGTTTCCCGGCCAATGATAGTGATACAACGCCTGCTCTGCATCAGGCGACAATGCAAAGGTAACCTGCCCAAGCTTTCGCTGGAATTGGGTTAGAAAGTAGCCGGATAAGGGCGCTATGTCTTGTTTTCGCTCCGCCAAGCTAGGCACATCAATCGGATAAATACTCAAGCGATGGAATAAATCCGCTCGAAATCGCCCTTCCGCCACTTCAACTGATAAATCCCGGTTGGTGGCTGCTACAATTCGGGCATCAACCTTCAAGGTTTGATCTGACCCCACTCGCTGAATATCACCGCTTTGCAAAGCACGTAATAACTTAGCCTGAGCCGCCAGAGGCAACTCACCGACTTCATCAAGAAAAAGAGTGCCTTCGTCCGCCAACTCAAACTTCCCGCGACGGTTCTTGGTGGCCCCTGAAAACGCACCGGAGACATGCCCAAATAACTCACTTTCAATCAAATGCTCCGGCAAGGCCGCGCAATTAACAGCAACAAATGCATTTCGACGTCGAGACGACTGATGATGGATGCTATGCGCAACCAACTCCTTACCAACCCCGGTCGGCCCGGTAATCAGCACGGTAAGGTCAGAGTCAGCCACTGTCCGAATGTCTTGAGTCATTTTGACAAAGGCCGGACTGGCCCCCACCATCTCCAATTCTGCGTGATGATCCGAAATCGCCTGAACGACCTGGGTTTGATGTTCGGCCTTTCGCTCCAATCGTTCAATCAATCCTGCTGTTTTAATGGCCGCTTCGGTAATACGAACCAAGGCTTGCAACAAACGGGGATCAACTTGATCAAAGGTACCGGGAATCAGGGCGTCCAATGTGATCACTCCCCAAGGTTGCTCATCAATGTACAAAGACGCTCCCATGCAATCGTGCACATGCAACAAGCCATCATCGGTCGGGATCAGGCCATCGTAAGGGTCCGGCAAATCGCAATTCAGATCGAACCGCAAATACTGACGACAATGTAAGATGTTAGCGAGTCTGGGATGTTCCGCCACTTCAAAATAGCGACCGATCAGGTCTTGTCCAAAGCCTTTGACCGCTCTTGGCACCAAGCGGTCGCCTTCCAACTGCAGAATGGCACACGCATCGCTTGGCACCAGTTCTAACCAGGCTTTCAGCAACCGCTGATAGCGCGCCTCACTGCTCATGTGTTTGGAAAGGTCGCCCAGAATTTCAGCGAGAACCTGATACAAAGATGCCGTCACCTGTACTCCCTAATCGATGATGTTTAGCCATTTGACGTAACGGCAAATTTAGTTCTTTTTGAGCAATTAGCCGAATGATATAACTTACTCAGAGGTTCCCTCATTTAACCACAGTTGCCAACACAATATTGGATAAATGTGCCGTCACACTCAGCGCCATGGATTGAATAGGTAATACAAAAGCGCAAGTTAACGACACCAGGAATAACAAGAAAGCGATGCACATTACCGAATTTGATCGCTTTAAAATTAGAGCATAGTTCATTCGATTCTTCCTTTGTTCACAGCCAATCCATCCCCCGGACAAACCGGGGGCATACATTACGCCACAGCCACGTCGCCCTTGCTGACCGTCGGTGCTCGCTGCAAGTCTTCCAACGGGCCAAAGAACTCGAAATACACCTGATCTTGAGGAATACCAAGTCGGGCGGTCATCGACAACACACACTGCATAAAGGGTTTAGGGCCAAGCACATAGACGTCCACATCCCTATTATCTCCAAGGTGTTCGATCAGATGTTCGTCTTTCAGCAACCCAAACGCATCCGCATGACCCGTTGTGCCCGCCAGATCAGAGGCACTGGGGTCACTGTAGATAAAGGTTTTACGGAGGTTCGGATGCTCTGCTTCCATGGCCTGTATGAACTCGGCAAAGGCATGATGGGCACTGTTCCGGGCACAGTGGATGAAATGAATATCGCGTTCGGTGTTTTTATCATGTTCGGCCTTTTGGCACGCGGCATTAAGCATGGAAATCGCTGGCGTGATGCCGACCCCGGCGGTGATGAGTACCATAGGTTTGGCATTGTCTCTCAGAACAAAATCACCAAACGGGGCAGACGCCACCAGGGTATCGCCTGGTCGAACCTGATCGTGCAGGTAGTTAGACCAGAGCCCTCCGGGCTCGCGCTTCACACTGATGCGCAAGGTGCTTTTCCCCGGGGCATCCGACAAACTGTAGTTCCGACGATGCTCCAGGTCATCAAACACTTTCAGTAGCGTTATGTATTGGCCAGGTTCAAAATCCATCACTTGCTGATCCGGAGCTTGCAATACAAAGGAGGTAATCACTTCGCTCTCTTGTATCTTTTCAATCACCGTCAAAGGTTTAAACCCTTGCCATCCACCCTCGCGCTCCTGATGGGTCTGATAGAGGGATTGCTCAACGCCAATCAGGATGTCCGCCAATTGTTGGTAAGCTGCGCCCCACGCAGCAACAATGTCGTCGTTCACAGCATCGCCCAAGACTTCGGCAATGGCAGCTAACAGGCACTCTCCAACAATAGGGTAGTGCTCAGGCAGAATACCCAGCGAACAGTGTTTATGCGCAATCAAGCTGACACGGTCGCCCAGTTGATCCAATCGGTCCAGATTTTTGGCGTAGGTAATCACCGCATTGGCCAGGGCATGTCGCTGAGTGCCTTTAATCTGATTGGCCTGGTTAAAGTAATTGAGCACCTCTGGGTATCTTGCAAACATCAACGGATAGAAGGTTGATGTGATCTCAAATGCAACCGCTTCCACAGCAGGTAAAGTCGCATCAATAAGTTGGCGCTGTTCTGTGGTAATCATGATCTGACTCCTGAAACGGTAGGTAATTGAGTGTCGAATAAGTTAGGGACGTGTTCTGCTTGTTCCGCCTGACAATTGGGCGCACGACCAATAACCTCGTCGGCATAGCCCACCGTTGCTGCGCCATACAAAATGACTAAAGAAAAAAGAGTGGATGTTTTCATTGCCTGATTCCCTCCTACGAAAATTAGACAATGAGATATTCCAAGAGACGTGCCAATCACTAACTGATTGATATTTAAGAATTAAAAATAAATACAGGTCATAATGACAACATTATTGTTATTGTCATTATGACGACATAGAGTCAAAAAGACACACCCAGTCGCCAATCATGTGTAAAGACGCTTACCAGGTGTAAGTGCATCAACGATCAGATCGTTGTCGTAACTGCGACCATAACGCTGCCGGAGTTGGAATACCGGCCAGGGTGTCTCGTACTTTGGAAAGCCCCTGCGATGGAAGATCTTTCGGAGGTGTCGGCAACAATTCCGCAATGGCCGGAACGGTCGGTAGCTTTTCAGGCCACACATTGACCAAGCCCATAGCGTACTTCATCACTAACTTCTGACCGAATGTAAACCGCCCGGCAATGCTTAATCCAAGATTGCGCGCTAACTTGACCGGGCCAATGTCGTTACTGAATGTGTGATAGAACAAGTCCATTACCCGCATCATCATGGCATTTTGAGGACGACGCACTCGCTCATAGTGCTGTAAACAGTCTTCGCCCCAGAAACTCTCACCTTTATCCCTGGCTTCAATAATCAGATTGGTTAGGGTGGTGACATCCTGGAACCCCAGGTTAACGCCTTGCCCGGCTAACGGGTTAATGGTGTGGGCGGCATCCCCCGCCAACACCAAGCGATTTTGGAAATATCGTTCCGCGTGGCGACGAACCAATGGGAAACTGCTTCGTTCCAACACCTCGGTTACTTCAGGCAGATCATCGGGGAAACTTCGCTGTAACTTATTCTTGAAAGGCTCATCGTTAAGGGCGGATAACGACTTGATGTTTTCCGGCAGGTTATACCAAACCAGAGAGCCATAGTGCTCACCATTGATGTCCGGTAACGGTAAGAAGGCCTCTGGCCCTGTCGCCGTAAAGCCCTGCCAGGTGATGTCTTCCTGACGCCCCTGATACTTCACGGTCACCACCATGGCGTGCTGTTCGTAAGGCTTTTCTTCGGTAGCAATGCCGGCCCATTGTTTAACCATGGAGTTCGCACCGTCCGCACCCACCAGCAATTCGCCGGTGAAGACTTGGCCATCCGCCAGGGTCAGCTCGACCTGATCGGATATTGAGATGTCCGCCACTTCAGCCGGTACAATTAACTGAACGGACTCCAGCTCTGCCATGCGCTGTTGCAACGCCAACTGAGTGACCCGGTTTTCCACAATCACACCCAGCATCGGCTCGTTAAGTTCTTCCGCATCAAATTCGGTTCGGTTGATTCGGGTAGGGATAACATCGCCTGTAATCGGGTTACTTAATTTTTCCCACACGGCCATTCGCTGATAGGGGGCATAGCGCATGGCTTCGATGTTTTGCCAGGCTTTGACCTTTTTCAACAGTTCAATCGAGGCAGGACTAAGTGCCGAAACACGCAAGTCCGGGGTTTGATCTTCGGCAAAGGCTTTCGGCTCAAAACGGTCAAAAACCGCTACTTTCATTCCGACCTGCCCTAAACGACACGCAATGGCACTGCCAACCATTCCTCCACCTACGATTAACACATCGAAATGATTCGTCTGCTGCGTACTGCCTTTCATGCCTTTAAACCCCTTATTCTGCTCAGGCCATCTAAGCACGGAATAATGGCAGGCTCAGTGATATAAATCAAAAGCAAACCACACGCGGGGCTGTTCCAACTGAAATGCCAGGCATGAAAAAGCCGTCGTGAAGACGGCTAAATGCGGATATAGCATGGAGTTAAAGAAAGAGCATCCTTGCTCAACTGTCCCTGGTTAATAACGTCCTGGTTAACGCTTCCTTAATCAGTTAGCGAAGTACATGCTTTCGAAATAATCTTTCAAAGCGCGCATGCTTTCGCGTTCTGTTTCAGTTGAGGCTAGACAAACGACAAAGCTGGTTTCATCCATCATGGGTGTATCTCCTAAGTTTTTAAGTGTTTGCAATTGTGTGCAATTAATAATTTTTGACATCGTTACTTACGCATCAGCCGTACCCAAACTTATTTTTTGTCTATTATTCAATCAGTTAATTAAAATCATCCCCTTCTTCCCAGGGATTTCCTGATCAAAAAACGAACTAACATTGAACACGGCAAAGTGCCTTCGCACCGATGTGGTTAATTTATGGACAGAATCAATATAGTGAGGAAATATGAACTTTTCTTGACCAATTAGAAAAAAGGCCAATGTCTTACAGGAAGCTCCGAGAAAACCCGACTCATTCCGGGTGAAAACAAAGAAATTAGTGCTATAACCAGACTCCGGCGCACCCTTCTACCCTCGGTGCACCAAAACCACTCATCCGCCCTGCATGTGGCGTAATAAGTGGGTAAAGGCTTCCGCTACGGTTTTTACTGCTTCACGATCCGCTTCCAGCTCCAGCCAATGCTTTCCGGTTTCAGGGTGGCGTATCCAGCATTGGTCACCAACGCTGTCGCAATGCACACCAAGATAAGGGTTGACCCCATAGATAGAAATTTGATCCTGATTCAGGCTGTAACCTCCATCCGGATTCGACCGCTTAGCCAAAATCGAAATTTGTCCCCGTTGCGTCTGGATTTGATAAAGACTGCCTAACCACTTACGGTCACTGCGATAGCGACCCGGGATATATCTATGGTTAGACAACAAGGTATTAATGTGTAATTCCAGCGCTTGCAGCGGAGAGTCCACCAAATACAATTCTTTTAACCGGGCAATGTACTTAGTGTGTTCGCCATCCTCCAGCACCAAATGACTGGCCATGGAGGCCCGTGTGGCTTTTTGTTGCTGCAGTTGTTCTTGTTCTTCAATTCGGTTCAACAAAAGCAAGCTGTCACGGTAGTGCGTGCCATCCTTACCTTCCTGACCAAGATAGGTTTCCAGTGCCGTTTTAGCTTCTTTGTAGGCGCCTAACTCCACCGACACCTGCCCCCGGTAAAAATAAAACACCGATGGCAAATCTTCATCCAAGGCATGAACCGCAATCAGTCGAGCATTGGCCTTATCCCACTGCTGTTGCGACACCGCTGTTTCTACCGCCAACAACAAACGATCAATTTCAATGTCTTTCGGTAAGGCAGCCACCTGGGTAGAGAAGATCAGGGAGAACAGTGTCACCCAACATAACTGACGCAATTTCATACCAAAGCTCACCCTCATGATGTTGTCCTGATCCTCACCTTCGTTCATTGAACAGTGTAGGAAATTTAACGCAGCTTCGACAAACAATCCGCAAAACCGTCGACCAGTCGTCCGATAAATGCGATGTACTGCATGTCATCCGTCGGTTTGGCCTGGAAGGTAGCCCCAAGCGGATCAAGCAAGGCATAGCTCAATCTGGCATTGGTAACGCGATCTAAACGGACTTGTTGGAACTCAGGCTCGTAGAACACACACGCAGCGTCCACTCCGTCCAACTGACGTGCCAATTGCCCCAACTTCTTGGCGCTTGGTTTTACTCCCGGGTTGACCGTTAGTACCGCCATGCTCTGGATGCCCAGCACAGCTTCTAAATACCCATAAGCATCGTGATAAACGAAGTAAGGGCGATCCTGCTGTCCCACTAATCTGGCTTTCCATTCTGTAACCGACAAATTCAACGTGTCAGTAAACGCGGCCAAACGTGACTGGTAAAGTTCCGCATTCATCGGATCAAGTTGAACCATGCGGCTTATCAAGGCAGTCGCAAAAGCCTTTACTGCTTCCGGATTCAACCAAAGGTGTGGGTCCACCAAATGATCGTGATTATGATGTGCATGAGCGGAATGATCATCATGACCCCGAGCAGCTTTTTCTGAATGAATCATCACGTCTTCTGCAGAC
>JBFHTA010000205.1:0-7201 GCA_041590855.1 Pseudomonadales bacterium | reverse complement strand
TTTCATGTACCGATGGAATTAGAAGTGTCACTGGATGACCTGGCCAACCGCTTTGATCGGTTTGCGTATCTAGATATGAATGGCGAAATGATCAAGTCAGACGCCTTTGCCGACTTCCCATGTTACCTGTTTGGTAACGAAGCCCGTGGTGTACCGAGAGAGGCATTAACCAGTTTGAATGCCACCGCTTTTACCATTCCCGGCAGCGGTGCTATTGAATCGCTGAACTTAGCAAGTGCAGTGAATATGAGCGTGTTTCAGTTGTCGGTTTAAACTTCTTCCCACAACTCATCATCTGAGGAGAGGTTTCCTTTTTTGTAGTCCAGCTTGTCTTCACCTGGCCACTTGATGGAGACTTGCTGGATAAAGCTACCAATATCTACAAATGCAATAACATCGCCCTTGGTATTCATAACCCAGTTGCTACCATCCCATTCAACAAAATCATAGGCTCCTGCCGCAGGTCCGAACTCAACTGCAACAAAGTACATCCCTGCTTTAGTTGGTGTGCCCTTATCCCAATTTAATTCTTGCATGTTAGTTCCCTAAAATTTATTTCTAAATGGATCTGCTAGCCTGAAAGGCTAACTTTATGTATCTAGACAACAAATCATTTAACCAGACTATTTCACTGGGCATGGTTTTTCATGATCCGTCCCCAAGAGTCTAGCCAATCCATCACTTCATCCCCTGAGATCACATTACCTGCTTTATAGTCTTCCCAAGACTTCAGTGTTTCTTGATTACGACGTTGCCTGAGTTCTTCTCGCGCCAAATAATCTTCTAATGCATCTTTGATCACCCACCCCTTACTTCGTTGAAGTTTTTTAGCTGTGCGCTCTAAGCGATCCAATAATTCATTAGGAATTCTAACCCTGGTCATTCCCATATTCTCGCTCCTATAACACTAAGGGCTAGGACGAATGCTAGAACCAAAGACATTGATTCTGTATTCGCCACGGCCTTACACTGTATAGTTAGTTAACCACTAACCACAGATAAGAATAACAATGGCTACCACAGACGATCAGGAAACAAGTTCCAGTTTGGCAAGTATTGATATCACAGTACGGAAACCAGCATTTGATTTCTCCGACACGCCGGAACAGTGGTTGGCCAGTCTAGAGGCATCCCATTTCATGCATGCTGTTGCGGTGATGGTGCCTGTCACAGAACGTCTGGTGATTGAGAGACTCAGAGCCACCGAACCCAAGGTAACCAACCCGCAGCTCAAACACGAAATCGCCCAGGTCATTAAGCAGGAAGGTATTCACGCCCGACATCACAGAGCCATCAACCAGCAGCTCATCAAGCACGGATTCACTGCAATTCCTAAACTAGAGCGCTTTCAATCGGGCTTTTTTAAAGCACTTATTTTCTGTTTACCCACATCATTCGTAGATGCCATCCCCGCTGCAATGGAGCACTTTACGTCGAACATCAGTAAATCGGTGTTAACGGATCACAGCTTCTGGTTTGATGAGCGAATCCAGAGCGATGCCGCCCGATTCTTAAAGTGGCACGCTTTTGAAGAGCTGGAACATCAGGCGGTTTGCTTCGACCTCTACAAGACGCTGAACCATACTCCACTATTTTTCAGTATGGCCTTACTTTTGTTTTGGATGCCGATTTCGGCGATCAGCATCTATTCCATCCACACCTACTTCCTATTAAAGAGCCAGCGGCTGAAGCGTCTATCTGCCTGGAAACAGCACATCCGCTTTATCCGAAAGACATTACCAATATTTTTCAGTGGTGCATGGAAATACAGCAAGCAAAGCTACACCCCATGGACCACTGAAGACAAGCAATTGCATCAAAGAGAACAACGCTAGAAGGGTGACGTTCTCAGCCACCCTCTAACACCTTTTCGTTTCAGCGTTCTCTAGCCAAGCGGAAGCGCAGGCAATAGACCGTAAATAAATCGGCCAATATCCACCAGAATTTCCTGCTCATCATGAGCATCGCCTGTTCGAACGATCACCAAATCCAGCGACGGAACAACGATGATCAACTGCCCTCTTAATCCCAGAGCCGACATGGTATCTTCCGGCAGCATTGGCCAAAAGGGTTCGCCCACTTTCTGGGTGTTCGGGAAGATGCCTACCCCATAATCACGATTCCAGGGGTTAGGGAGTTCCACCGCATCCAACATGGTCGCAAACCAGTCAGCAGGAATGATCTGCTCACCGTTCCACTGCCCACCGTTTTTAAGCAGCAGTCCAAATCGGGCCATGTCTCGTGGCGTCATAAAGGTAAAGGCGCCCATTGCCATGTTGCCAGCGTTATCCGGCTGAACAACCGCTGAAGCCACCTGAATTTTATGGAACAAACGACTGTGCATATACTGGTAAAAATTCCCCAAGTCACCGCCCAGTTTATCTTGCAATAATCGTGTTTGAATCAGGGTATTACCGGTATTGTAATGCCATGCGGTTCCCGGCTGAGCGTAAAGATTTTTTTGCGCAAACACTGAGGCCATATCATCCGATGCCACCAGCTCAAACACATCCGGGTCGATTTTCTGATCCGTCTTGTCAGAACCCAAGCCACTGGTCATGGTCAACAGCATATAAGGTGTGATGGCTGCACGCGGATCATTGGGGTTGTCCCACTCTTTTACATCGGCAGGTTGATGAACATCCAACAAACCCTCGTCCTGAATCATTCCTGTCAGTACGGCCGTCAGGGTTTTAGAGGCAGAAAACAGAGCGACAGGCGTTTGCGGGCCATACTCTTGTGCATAACGTTCGTATACCAATTTGCCTCGATACGAAACCAATACACTGCTGGTGTTGATGTCGTAGGTTGGCTTATCTTCAAAGAGGCCATCAGCAGCGGCATCAATGGCCTCCAAATCCACGTTATTCACCCAGCTCACACCGGCACTGCCTTGCGGCCAAGGAATCGTTGAATCCAACTCAAGCGGCTCAAGTGCAGGCAGGGTTTGTTGACGTAATTCAGCTTCAGAAACATTCCCAACCAAGGTACACCCCAGTTGATCACGGTAGATAGCTTTTTGTGTGCTATCCAGAAAACGCACCAGCACTGTTTTATCGGTGTAATCCACGTCAAACAACGCCGCTTGCGCTGCGCCCTTGGAGGCAGGTATCAGATCAGTTTCCATCACATGTTGCTCAGATAACCCTGACAAAAACACCTTGGTACACATGGTGGTCGCTGCATAACTGGCCATAGTATCCGCCAGCTTACAGCCAGACGCGGCCAAGCTTAAAACACAGATACCGGAGATTTTTAAGATTTTCATGAAGTTGCTTTCCTTATCTCATTCATTTTCCTGAACAGATAATAAGCACAAGCAACCGGGAAGGGGTCATTCTAAAGGTCGATAATCGCGTGGGGCGGCATCCATCGTTAGGATGGGTTTTAGTTTCTTAAAGCCTACGTGATGACCTACACCCAAATATTATATAATCGGTCGCTTTTGGATCGTGGGATAAACTTAGGCGTGTTCCTGCGATCTACTTTGATCTCCCAGCCAGCCCCTTTTTTATGAAGCGTTACTTTTTTCAATTGCGAGCATACAGAAGATGACGAACAACTCTATCGAGCTATTTTCCGGAGCAGGAGGCTTAGCAATCGGTTTGCATCAAGCGGGTTTCAACACGCAGGCTGCCATTGAGTTTAATGAACACGCTTGTAATACACTCAAAAGAAATAATCTTCTAGGCGACAACTGCCAAGTCATTCAAAGCGACGTTCGACATCAAAGTTTTTCAGGCTACCCGAAGATTGATCTAGTCTCTGGAGGTCCACCATGCCAACCATTCTCTCTCGGAGGTAAGCACTCTGCTCATGAAGACGAGAGGGATATGTTTCCTGAAGCAGTAAGAGCAATACGAGAACTGCAGCCCAAAGCATTTGTCTTTGAAAATGTGAAAGGTTTACTTCGAAAATCCTTCGCCAGTTATTTTGAATATATTTTGCTTCAGCTCCAGTATCCGTGTATCCAGAAAGAAAACAACCAAACCTGGGAAGAGCACCTTTCACGCCTTGAGCAGCACCATACCAGTACAGAAAAAGAAGACCTCAGTTACAACGTCGTTTTCAGGCTTCTGAATTCCGCCGACTATGGTATACCTCAAAAAAGGGAAAGAGTTTTTATCGTTGGCTTCAGAAAGGACTTAAACATCAAATGGTCATTTCCAGACGCAACTCATTCCGAAGACGCGCTTCTTTGGAGCCAACTGGTAAGCCATGAATATTGGGATCAACACTCGCTAAGCACGCCAATCTTATCTCCCAAAGAAGAGGCCAAAAAGAAATCACTGCTTAAAAAATATGGGATGTTTACGCCAGACAAAAAGCCCTGGGTCACCATTCGGGATGCATTATCCGACCTTCCGCCACCGTATCATGATGAACTCCAAAACGAATACAGTAATCATCAATTCAGAGGGGGGGCGAGAAGTTATCCTGGACATACGGGAAGCCATATCGACTCGCCATCTAAAACTTTAAAGGCAGGTGTACACGGAGTACCTGGCGGTGAAAATATGATTCGATATGATGCTTCAACGTTCAGATACTTTACCGTTAGAGAGAGTGCTCGGATACAAACGTTTCCTGACGAATATGTATTAACGGGTTCCTGGACCGAAGCTATGCGGCAACTAGGTAATGCCGTTCCGGTTAAACTCGCTAAACTAATCGGCAGCAGCATCTTACAGGCAATAGAAAGTAGGAATTAAATCAATATAAAACCACCTATATCACAAGACAAAATATAGGTGGCTGAGTCGGCTAACCTGTCAATTTATTTGCCCACGGCCTACCTGGATGCAGTAAGTCCCACTGCGACTTAGCTTGGTTATATCGACCGCTTCCCGGATCATGATTCCCAAACCCATCAATGGTCGTGTTCCATATAGGCCTATATGAATTGATCAACGTCGACTCAATGACAGATATAATTGCCGCATCTTCAGGGGGGATAATTATAAACCTGCACTTAAAGTCATTAATCGTTAGATCATTAGCGTGTTCAATACTTCTCGCATGTTCAGAAAGCCTAGACTTCAACTTGGGCTCATTTTTGCTGGAGATATTTCCTGTACGCCAACCCGTAGGAACGGCCTTGCCTACATATATTGGTTTAACACCACTTGAGATACTTTTATATTTCGGATGATTACCCGTGTAATACAGAGCATAAACACCTGGTCCATAAAAGGTACTGGTAATCGGAAGTGAGTGCTTAGGAGTATTTTCTAAGAATTGGATAGCATTCTTAGATAGCTGAATCAAAATATTTGATCGATAGATTTGCCTAGATACATCAACCACTTATCATCTCCTTTTGATTTTTTGTGGAAGACGGATCTTATTTCACTCTGTTTAAGGGTGATATTTGCTATCGACAAAACTTTGAGATGAACCCACATTCAGGAAGTATTCTTGGACACGACCCATACTATTAGCTTAGACATTCACAAGTCTCACCCAAACACCTTGTCCATTTCCTGCTGAATCATTGGCTTGGCATTAGCGCTCAGCAAGCTACCATGGGCGGCAATCAGCGCATCAAAGTCTTTGGTCATGAGTTCATCGAAATCCGGTTTTAAGCTCCCGCCTTTTGGGGTAACGCGTTTAACCCAAGGCCCGCCAATGTTCAGCCCTTGTTTGAAGCCCATCAGTTTGAAGACGAGTTTGGTAATCCGAGTGAAATAACGCCAGCCCGAATAATACTGAATGCTATCGGTTGTGATGAGCAGTCGGTGTTGTTTGAGCAATAAGCAGGCTTCGGGATACGTAGCGATGGAAAAGATGAAAAATTCAGAGTCGGAGATCGGGCTTTGCGTTGATTCTGTAATCAGTTTCGTTGGCTCAGGTTGTGGATAAGTGCCTTGCCCCGGCTGCGCCCAGAAGTCGCATTGATAGCGATGAAGGTAGAAAGGGTCGTCCAGCCCATGAAAGTCTCCCAGTCGGATGATGTTTTTCACAACTCCGAGCGCATCCAATGCGGCTAAGCCTTGGTCATTCATTCGCACGGGGTTAATAAGAGTCAGTTCATTGCCTTCTTTAAGAACTATCATGTTCCGGTTCATTCTCAGCCCCGGCCCCATCCTAATGCTGCCATGCAGTAGGAAAACATTGGGGTAGATTTCCACCAACTCATCGTGTGGATACGCTTCTGCAAACATAAAAGCTCCTTTTTATTTGTTCTCTTGGCTCAGTAATTTTTATCCCTGCACCCTGATTCATAGCACCGACCATCGAGGTCAACCGTACCACTATACCGTCAGTGACAGAAGCGTTATCCACAGATGAAATTCAGCCGACTAACGCGATTAAGGAAGATCCCCGTCCACAAATAAAGTGAACGGCGTGGTCGCTTCAAACGACAAGGCTTGCTTACTCCAATCGCTAGTGAACGCGACGTTAATGAATTGATCCAGGCTTTGAGCCACATCGACAAAGAAGTGATCTGGCGTCAGCTTACAGTTGGTGCATGCCGGGCAATGGCCGTCGCAAAAACTGCAATGAAAATAGGTGGGCGAGTAGCCACAAGGCCCCCAGCTGTAATCGGTATTCACTTGGTAGAAGGCACGTTTGTCGTTGCTGCGTAAATACGCTTCTTTAGCGGCGTCATCCACTTCGACAAAACAGGTGGTGGTGTCAAAGCCCCAATACATGGCAGGCAGATGGACCGGGTCTGTGTCTTTGGCGTTGTAAGGGTCAATGCTGAAGATGGCATCCGCCAGGCCGGAACGATTCGCCACCGCATTTTGAGCAGCTTGGCCACCAGCGGAGTGTCCGCCCATCACCCAATGATTAATGCTGTTGCAGTTAGAGTCCGACAACCAAGCCAGCAAATTATCTTTCACGGCTTCCGCCAACTTCAGGTACGCCTCGGCATCGGTTTTCACCAAATTGCCCGGCGCATAATCAATCGCCACAAACACATGGCCATGACCTACTACATGAGTGGCCAGTTTGTCATAGCTGTCGGTTCGCATGGCCGTACCCATGCCCATCAATACAGCAGTGCACTGGTTATTTATAGTCTGACTATTAGTAATCTGGTGATTATCGGGGAAGTGAATACGTACTTCGCCCTCATCCAGTGACTTATCCAATACACCAGCTTGCGCTTGTGACAAACACAGTAAACAAGTAAGTAAGGAGATCAAAAAAGTTTGAATGGTAAGGCTTCGCTTTTTCAAATTGTTGTCGTCGA
>JBFHTA010000204.1:0-7220 GCA_041590855.1 Pseudomonadales bacterium | reverse complement strand
CAATAATGAGCAAACCAATGAAGAGCAATCCGGTTGGCTACACAGAAAAGGCGTTACCCCGGCTGATCAAGGGTGGGTGGTGATTCCGGGTTCCCGTGGTAGTGCCAGTTATTTGGTTGATCCCCGTCCTTCGGATGTAAGCTTGCAGTCATTAGCGCATGGCGCAGGTCGTAAGTGGATTCGAACGGAATGCGAAGGACGGCTTCGCAAAAAATACCGGGTGTCTGATTTGCAGCGCACGGCATCGGGCAGTCGGGTGATTTGTGACGATAGGGCGCTGATGTATCAGGAGGCGCCTGAAGCGTACAAATCCATCGATATTGTGGTGTCTGATCTCCAAGAGGCTGGTTTGCTCGACATCATTGCCGAGTTGGAACCCGTGATGACCTATAAGGTCGCATCGGATCGTCAACGCTCAGGTACCAACAAAGCTGACAAAAATCCGAGGTGTTGTTAATGAAATTGTTACAACTGTCTGCCGGTCAGGGACCGGCAGAATGCGCCTTGGCTGTCACGCTGGCGAGTCAAACCTTGCTGACTCAGGCATCGAAACTGGGGGTGTCATTAACTTTGTTGGAGGCTGAAACTGCGGAGTATAAAGGGATTTATAAATCTTTACTGTATCGGGTTAATGACGCGCCGTTAACACCTTCGCAATTGGCGTTTCTGAAACAATGGCAAGGCACCATGCAATGGATTTGCAAAAGCCCGTATCGACCCAAGCATGGTCGAAAGAACTGGTTTTTCGACGTCCGGCTTTGGACGGTAGAAGACAGACAAGTGCAGGACGCAGCTGATTTCGATGTTAAGACATGTCGTGCCAGTGGCGCAGGCGGTCAGCACGTAAATACTACCGATTCGGCGGTTCAGATTACTCATAAACCGACGGGTATTCAGGTGAAGGTACAGACGGAGCGTAGTCAGCATCAAAACAAGCGTTTGGCCTGGGCATTGATGCTTCACAAGTTACAGCAACAAACAGTAGAAACTCAGGATCGGTTGAAGCGTAACTTGCGGGGGCAGCACCACACTCTGGAACGGGGCAATGCTGTCAGGGTGTTCATCGGGAAGGAATTTGCAGAGCGTTCGTCAAACACTGTTTAAGTGGTTCCAGCAGAACGGGTTTGGACACAAACCCGCTCATGCCTGCTTCCAGGCAGAGCATTCTGTCTTCTGCAAAAGCGTTTGCAGTGGCTGCAATGATGGGCCGGGTATAGTTTAACTCCCGAATCTTTTGACATGCTGTGATGCCATCCATAATCGGCATACAGACATCCATTAATATCAGGTCATATGAAGGATCTTTCTCGATTGCTGCTACCGCTTCTGAACCGTCGGAGCACAGATCAATGTGAGTGATACCTAGTTCTTCCAGTAAGGCCTGCATAACCATTCGATTGAGATCAACATCATCGACCACAAGCACTCGAAGTTGCTCAAAGCGAGTTTCTTCATCGGCACTTAACTCGGTGACTTCGTGGGGCAGTTGTGCTGATGCTTCCAGGTAGTGTATCGGTAAGTTTACTGAGACAGTGGTACCTTTCCCCAACTCGCTCTCCAGAGATATTCTCCCTTCCATCTTGTCTACGATTCGCTGGATGATCGCCAAGCCCAGACCGGAGCCTTCCCTGTGTATGTGTTGTTCCGAGCCAACTTGCACAAACTCCTGAAACAGCCGGGGCTGATCTTCTTTACTGATTCCTGAGCCGGTGTCACTGATTTCTAGTATCAGTTGGTCTTCGGTAGGCTTAATTGCTTTGATGGTTATTTGCCCTTGCCGGGTAAATTTTGCGGCGTTTGATACCAGATTAAGAATGATCTGGGCCAGTCTGTGCTCGTCAGCATCTATGATGAGTTCTTCGTCCGGCATCTTGAGAATGAAATCGACGCCGGGTTTGATCCTGGGTTTCATCATGCTGTGAATACGGTGCAATTGTAGTGACAGACTATAAGGGCTGGGAGAGAGTTCAACGCCACTGGTTTCAAACTTACTGAGATCCAATAAATCATTAATTAATGTCAATAACAGAGTACCGGCCGAGGAAATGTCGTTAACCCGTGATTTGGTTTTCTCCGGCAGATCTTCCAATGCCAGAAGCTCGGCACTGGCCAAGACACCATTGAGTGGTGTTCGTAACTCATGACTCATAGTTGCCAGAAACAGTGCTTTGCTTTTGGCTGAGGCTTCTGCTTGTTCCTTGGCGATAGCAAGCTCTTCAGAAATCTTCTTTCGTCGCTGTATTTCTTCATGTAATTCGGTTTCTTTAATTTGGGTCAGTTTGATCAGGCTGTAAATACATAAGCTGACGATAAGGATCAACGAGATAATGATAATCAGCCGGAGTGGCTTCCATTGGGTCGGATCGGTAATTGGCGCGGGCAGCAGCAGCTGGGTATTTGCCCAGAAAATGGACATCATTGCGAGCAGACAAGCCACGGTGACATACAAGAAGCCTTGTCGATTAAGTAACAAACTGGAAAACACAATAGGTACGACCCAGGCGGGCGTCATAGGGCCTGCGGTAGACAAGTTGTTAAAATCGATATAGAACGCTAAACACCAGGTCAGCAGTACGGAAGTCCAGCCTGCGTGAGCCAGGCTTTTAAAATGTACCATGGCCCAAAGAGCCATAGGTTGAGCCAGAATTAAAAAGATGCTCACTAAGCGACGTATAGGTACAGATTTTTCCAAACCAATGATGACAAGAATCGCTATTAAGCCGAGCACAAAGAAAAGTAAAACGATCAGAACCAGCAGTCGAGCCTGAAATCTTTCGGTGGTGTTTTGAAGAAGCTCGTTCGGAATAAGCCGATCGAGTGCACGAAACAAGTTGGTAGGTGAGTCCGGTTGATTATGGTTTTTTGAACAATGCGTTGTCTCTGCCAAAGGAACATCCCAGCTATGTTGAATCCGTCAGAGTTCTTCATAGTCTAGTTGGGTTCTGACTGTTCGCAAAAAAGTAAACCCTACCGTGGCAGGGTTTACGCATGAGAAAGTGACAGATTCTTCCGAATACCAGTCTATTACGCCATGGCAGGGTAGTCGGTGTAACCTTTGGCTCCGCCCATATAGAAGGTTTCCGGGTTGGCTTCGTTCAGTGCTGCATTGGCCTGGAAGCGGGCGACTAAATCCGGGTTCGAGATGAAAGGTACGCCAAACGCAACGGCATCCAACTGATTGTTTTGAATGGCTTCGGATGCTTCTTGATGGCTGTAACCCATGTTACCAACCAGATTGCCTTGGTAGAGTTCTCGTGCCGGCGTCATCACATCACCACTTTGTTTTCCGTAGAAATCGGTGCGCATTAAATCCCAGAATGCCAGGTTGAACTGGTTTAACTCTTTGGCTAACCAGCTCGTTAACGCCACCGGATCACTATCGATCATGTCATTGAAACTGTTGAGTGGAGAGGTTCTCAGGCCCACTTTGCCGGAGCCCCAAACGCCAATCACTGCTTCCAATACTTCAAACAACAGACGAGCGCGGTTTTCGATGGAGCCGCCGTATTGGTCGGTTCTCTGATTAGTGCCATCTCGGAGGAAGTTGTCTAACAAGTAACCGTTTGCACCGTGCACTTCAACGCCATCAAAACCTGCAGCCTTGGCATTGATTGCTGCTTGTTTGAAACCTTCGACGATCGTTGGGATTTCTTCTGTCTCTAATGCTCTTGGCTGTGTATACGGTTTCTTACCTTCCGGTGTATGGACCTCTTCACCAGAGCCAATAGCAATGGCACTGGCAGCAACCGGAGTCTTGCCATCATTCAGTAGCGGATGACAGGCGCGTCCACCATGCCAAAGCTGCAGGAAGATTTTTCCGCCTTTGGCATGTACGGCGTCCGTCACTTTCTTCCAACCGTCGACTTGTGCTTGAGAATAGATGCCTGGTTCATTCATGAAGGCCGAGTTTCCTTCCATCACCATGGTCGCTTCTGCAATGATCAAGCCTGCACCAGCACGTTGGGCATAATATTCAGCCATCATTTCGGTGGGAACGTGGTTTTCCGCACGGGCGCGAGTCAGTGGGGCCATCAGTGCGCGATTCTTTAGCTTAATGTCACCTAGTTGTATTTCTGAAAATAGAGAAGATGCGTTTGTCATCCGTTTGCTCCTGAATTGAAAAATCTGACACTGTATAAAATTGTCTTTATCGGTAAGTGACTACACAGTCCCTTACTTAGACTTGTTTTGGTATGGTGTGTAGCGTATTGTGAGATTGTTATTGAAACAATATGGTATTTAGAAAGTGATTGTTCGCAATTTAGAAACTATTGATTTTAGAACTTTGTCGGTCTTTGTTACGACCTGCCAGCAACTCAGTTTGACGCAATGTGCGGACTTAATGGACCTACCGAAATCCACCGTCAGTAAAGCCATCTCAAAACTGGAAGATCATTTACAGGCCAAGTTACTGGAGCGTTCCACACGGAAAATACACATTACTGAAGCCGGACAAATTGTCTTTGACCGGGCTACCCAGTTAGTGGCCGAGTTTAATGCACTGACCCAGGATGTACAGGAGATGGAGCAGCAGGTTCAGGGCTTGATCCGAATCTCTGCACCCCCGACGTTAGGGGGCTTCATGACTCAGCAAGTGCTGACACCTTTCATGAAACGCTGGCCTAAAATCAAAGTTTCTTTGGAGCTTTCTTATGGCTTTGATGATCTTTTTGCAAAAGGCATTGATTTAGCGCTCAGGGTAGGGCAAGTGGCAGATGATCGTTTGGTCGCCAAAGAAATCGGGCACTCCACTCGAGTGTTAGTCGCCAGTCCTGACTATCTGGCTGAGCATGGTACACCGTCTATCCCGGAAGAGCTGATACATCATAATTGCCTGAGATTTCAGGGAATGGCTGAAAACACCCCTTGGACATTGATCTCGGGTGATGAAACCAGCTCTTTCTCAGTGAACAGTAATTACAGTTGCTCAAATATGATTGGTTTGAAATGTGCGGCCAAAGCCGGGTTAGGTATTGCCCAGATACCCATCAATGACCTGATCTGCGAATGGAGCGAAGATAAACTGATTCGTGTATTACCGGAATGGCATGCCGTGCCAATGCCGATTTATCTGGTCTACCGGTCAGGCATTAATAAACCCAAACGGCTGGAAGCCTTGTTGGAGCATATTCTTTCAATGAAAGAGATGTTTCAGTTTGGGCCGGAACTCTTGTATTCAGGAAAGTGTATGAATCGATAAGGGGAAGTGACCCGAATGGGTCACTAGAGAAGGTCTAAATCTACCAAACCAAAATACTCGGCTGGGTAGCAAAGTAAAATAATAAGAATCGCAGACAGGCTGCAGATTGTATAAGTGAAGCACATTGCTTTTTCAAATGGACTTGCAAATCCACGGAAATCAAACCCCTGGTAGTGGTATTTCATAAATCGGTCTTTTGATGATCGATTCTTGAAAACGACATTTAGTGCGATAGAAACAATTCTAAAATACCATGATGTTTGCTGGATGATATTTGGATTGCTTTCAAACGCTTTCTTTAAACGCCGATCCAAGGTTGCAGCTATGAAAATCTGGCTTATAACGGCGACAGCAAAAAGACCTAGAGCTAAAAAACCTACGAAAACTTCTATTGGCATTTAATTAACCCAGTCGTAAATATTTCTTGTTAAGGATACGACACCTTTGTCGATCATCACTGCGGCAGCCCCTGCAACAAGGATACCAACAACAATTCCTAACGGACCTAGTAGTATAGCGAATGATGCTATCCCAAGACCTACTCCGGTAATAAATCCAGCCCCCTGCGCCCAGGCTTCTCTCTGCCAGTTCCCTCCACGCATGCGAATATCATTCACGGTTTGGTAACGGAAGTATCCGTCTAATGCCACCATGCCGTAACCGAGTGCTTTTCCGTAACGAGCAAATTTTGCCAAGCTTTGTGCGCCGGACGCGCTGGTTAACGGGACTTCTCTGTGTATTGTGAAGTTTGGTCGGCCAGGTCGGGGCTGAACGATGGTTTCCATCTTAGGTGGGTAGCGGTTTAGAAAGCGTGTGGTTTCGTTATTGAATTTGATTTGTAACTCTTTAAACGCATTGTCTGCGACCAACTTTAATCGGCTTACTGTTCCCGGTGCTGCACGGTGACTTTTGTAAGCAAAGTATTCTGCAAGGGCATCGTCGTATTTTTTAAGCGCTGTCAAAAAGTCGCTGCTTCGTGCAGTAGCTGCCGATAATCCCGCACCGCCAAAGGTATTTAAGTCTGGTGCAATTTCTCTAAGCCCTAAGTGTTGGCTGACTTCTGCAAGCGCAGCTACATGGGGACCGGGCATGGTTTCTGTCATTTTCGAAAGGTTACGAATGCTCGACGGAGAGCTTTGCAACATAAACTGACGTGATGCTTGTGTACCCAGTTCGTTCTGCGAAGGCAGAATAATGGCTTGTCCATTATGAAGTGGGGTAGACGTCGATAGCTTGGGGTTGAGCCTTTGAATTTTGTTGGCAGTGTCTTGGTTTTTTGTTGCATTACACAAGTCACTTAACGAGTCGCCATTTTGACAAAGATAGATACCGGACATGCTGAATATGCTCCTTTTCATTCTATGGTTGATCCTTAACCGACAGGCATTCTATCTTGCTTTCTATTCGCGTGCTCATTTAGCACATAGATTTGTGAAAGGGGTTTGATTTTACTCTATACACAGGATCAGTCTAAAGGTTGAAGATACTTACGAAAAATACGCCGTGCTTTTTGTTGTACTAATACGTACTATGACCAAGCGGACAATTTTTAGATGAAGGCAGAAAAACACGGAGTGTTTCAATGTATAAAGTTCTTTCTAAAGAATTACCAGCTATCGCGCTTTCCAAAGATTATGAAGCCAAGGGCAGTTATGTCGATTGCTTTTATCTCGATGTCCCAGCCAAGATCACTTTTGAAGAATATGTTGAAGCCTTCTACACCACGCCCTTGTTTAAATTAGAGCGCAAGATTTTGGCCTTGGTGGTTCGAAAGCCATCGACAGATGAGCAAGCCAAGGCGCTGGCCAAAGGAGAGCGGACCCAGTTCTCGTCGTGGAATGAGGAAGCTCGTGGAGAGAACCAAATTCTGATGAGCGACTTTATGAACAAGACGCGTTCCTGGTTAATGGTGGAAGACCTTAGTGAGGCTAACCAACCTAAAACCCGCTTGTATTTTGGTTCTGTGGTGGTGCCACCGCAAACGAAAGAGGGGCCAGGGTCGTGTGGTTTTTTTTTTTGT
>JBFHTA010000203.1:0-7233 GCA_041590855.1 Pseudomonadales bacterium | reverse complement strand
CTTATCTCGAAGGTCATGCCCTCACTGGTTTCGTCATAATGCAACGCCACAGTGGATGGAAGAAAGATCGGTTGCTTGAACTCGGTTTCAATAAAGAGTGCATCTGTTTTTAACCGGCGTTGTAGCGAGGCCAATGTACGGGCTTTTGTCCACATACCATGTGCAATGGCCTGTTTGAAGCCAAATGTTCTGGCGCTCCATTTGTGAATGTGAATAGGGTTGGAATCACCCGATGCCTTGGCATAACAGCGACCTGTATTTTCTTTGACAGCCCATTCTTCAAGGAAGCGAAAGTTAGCAAGTTCTGGCGGAGCCTTTCTGCTGCTTTGTTTGTTGCTGGCAACCCGATACAGGTTGGTGCTGATGGATTCCCATATTGTCTGCCCCTCACTTAACACCGTGGTGGTCAGGTCAAACTCAATCCCTTTGTCGGTATCCCTGGCTTCCGTTAACGAAACGTGGATGTCTACACGTTCAGATAATTGAATGCTACGCGTGCTTCGAATTTGATTTCTTACATGGACTAAGCCCAGCAGGGGTAAAGGGAATTCAGGGCTTACCATCAGTTCCAGATGCAAAGAGAAGGCAAGTACGTGTGGATAGCTAACTGGCAGAGTATCGTGGTTAAATCGGAAACCACATACGTCTGCGTAGTCTTTAATTTTGTTCGCATCGAAAGCTTGATTGGTTATTTCTACTGTAAGGTGAGGGATTTGATCTGCCGATTTAGCGACATGCTTTTTAGGAAGGATGGCGCGACGATACAGTGAAAGCGTGGATGGCATCTTGTTAAGATGTAAGACAGGACAATCTGTGGCTGAGTAGGAATGAGACATACTAAGAGCTCTGCAATACCAGTGTTGTTGATCATCATAGTGTGATGAACCAAACGTTAAATTGGCTCAGGTGCTGTTGGTGCATGTCATATCAGTCAATCTGCTTGTCGATTACGCCATGAACCTTTACATTGTAGCGCACGGACTATGAGGTCACTGGCTTCATAACTCAATAAACAGGACAGGATGTAACTTATGGCCGAATTAAGAGATGCAGGCATTCTTATGCGGCTCATTAATCAGGCTATGGTAAATATGGGCGTTAACGTCGCAGATATTTATCAGCGATGTGGTATTCAACCGCAACTTCTCCAATCTCATGATCTAAGAACCCCTCATCAGGCCAATGTTATGTTTTGGCGTGTGGCAGAGGAGGTCACTCAGGACCCGGATGTTGGCCTGCATTTTGGTGAACACATGCCAGTCTTTCGAGGCCAAGTCTTGGAATATCTTTTTTTGAGCAGTCCAACGTTTGGGGAGGGCTTACAACGAGCGGTAAATTATCAACGCTTGTTGACAGATGCAGCCCAAGCCAGTGTTGAGCAAGAAGGAGCGTTGGCGTGTTTGGTAACTGATACCCAGTTGTCGGAAACCAAACAGTTACGACACTTCAATGATTGTGCGGCGGTTGGGCTGGTTAAGTTTTTCCGGTACGTGACGGAAGAAAAATTTAAACCAAAGAAGTTATGTTTTAGCTTTCCTGAACCAGAAAATACCCTTGAATATCAACGTATTTTTAATTGCCCCGTTGTATTCAACCAGAGTAATAACCGTATTTACTTTGATGCAGAGCTACTTGATTTGCCGTCGTTTCATGCTGAATCTGAATTGCTTCAATTGCATGAGCAGCTTGCAGATCAACACGTTGCCAAACTTGAAAAGCTCGATGTGGTTTATGAAGTCCGAAAAGTGATTGGTGAATCCTTGGAGACTGATCAGGTGACGTTGGAGTCCGTTGCTTCAAGAATGGATTTAAGTGCTCGTCAGCTAAGGTCGCTCTTATCTCAGGCCGATACCAGCTTTAACCAGCTGTTGGCAGATTATCGCTGTCGTTTTGCTAAACGCTTGTTAACTTGTACTGACGAATCCATTGATGAGATTGTGTATTTAACCGGGTTTTCTGAACCCAGCACCTTTTATCGTGCATTCAAACGATGGACTGGGTTAACTCCGGTGGAGTATCGAAAGCAAAGGGCCGGAAACAATGCCAAAGGTACCTGAACTATTGGCTGTTCTTGGGGTTTTTCATCAGGTATATCTTTGGCTATAGCTTGGGATTGCCCTTTTGAATTGCTCTTTTACATTGCTCTTTTAGATTGTGCTTCCGTTGAAAAGCGTTATGTGAGCAAAGATCAGGGCTTATGCCCCGATCAAACACTGACCGCATACACGTAAAACGTTACCGGATAGGCCTGTTGATTCTGGTGACGCGAAGAAGCCAATCGTTTCGGCCACGTCTACAGGTTTTCCGCCTTGGCTAAGTGAATTCATCCGACGGCCCACTTCTCGGGTCATGAACGGGATGGCATCTGTCATGGCGGTTTCGATAAAGCCGGGAGCAACCGCATTAATGGTAATACCTTGTTTGGCCAAGGGCTTTGCCATGTATTCGACATAGCCAATGACGCCTGCTTTGGATGCCGCGTAATTTGACTGACCCACTTGGCCGGCAATGCCATTCATGGAAGAAACACAAATAATACGACCATTTTCATTGATGGCTTTGTGCTCCAGAAGGTAGTCATTGATTTCTTCTTCTGCTGTCAGGTTAATGTTGAGTGTCATGTCCCAGAAGTGTTCTGGCATGTTAGCCAGTGTTTTATCCCTGGTGATGCCAGCATTGTGAACAATAATGTCCAGCCCCTTCTTATCAACTGTTTGAGCAATCAATTGTGGTGTCTCTTTCGAAGTAATATCAGCTACTAACGCTTGACCATTGATTCGTTCAGCAACTCGCTCTAAGTCGTCTTTTGCGGCTTCAACGTCCAGTACAATGACATCTGCACCATCTCGAGCCAGAGTTTCTGCAATGGCTTCTCCAATACCCCTTGATCCCCCAGTGACCAGCGCTGTTTTTCCTTCTAATGGCAAACGCCAATCGACACTCGGTAACTCGACTTTGTTTTTTGCCGCACTTGGCTTACTAACGGTGACGGTTTGACCGTTTACATAGGCAGACTTTGGTGAGAGGAAGAACTCTACTGCCGGTTTAGCTAAATGTTCTGCACCTTTATCGACGTAGATTACTTGCGACGTAGCGCCTTTCTTGCCGATTTCTTTTGAAAGCGAGCGGCTAAACCCTTCAAGTGCACGCATGGCTGCGGCTTGTTCGCCTGACGCAGAGGCCATATGAGGTCGGCCTAAAATGACAATGCGGCCATGCTTCTTAAGATTTCTAATAACCGGGCTAAAGAATGCGTACAGCGACTTCAAGTCTTTGGTACTGTTCATTCCGGTCGCATCAAACACCAGTGCGTCGAAGGTTTCAGAGACTGCTCCTTTTTCACATTGGACTGGCGTCATACGATGATTGAGTGCTTCAAAAGCATCCTTAATCGTAGATGCAGCCATGGAATTTGCGGGAAATAAGATGTCTGCATCTGCGTTATTCATGAATTCAGCGAGGTGACTAATCATATGTCCGTCTGATGCGCTGCCAACCAATAGACTGCCTGTGAAAAAAACGGCTTGTCCATGATGTCGATTCAGTTCAACAGGCGTTGGTAAACCTACGGTCTGTAGTAGTTTTCGACCGGCATCGTTTTGTAGCATCTTTTGATAAAAATCGCCCATGAAAAATTCCTAAGTTAGCTGTCGTTATTGTGTGATTAAAGAATGGGAGAAAACGTCATCTTGTTGGTAGAGTAAAAGGTGTTTGTACCGTAAATATCATGACGTTTAATGATTAAATCATGGAATCAGAGATAGTTGATTGGCAGTAATTACCCGAGGGTGTGTCGTTTGAGCCAATGAGTAGGTGATGCAAACCGCTAAACTGCCAGACTGAGGTGGTTCAGGCCTCATTTATGTCATAAAAGACCATGGTGATCTTTGTACGGGGATGATTGAATGGTGTTCGGTATTGGATTTGGAGAGATGACTTGTTCAGAGGCTCCTTGGATTGGGTGGTCGGTCGATAACATTTGTTAAGGCCAGAATCTGAATATCATTTATGGTAGTCCTACTTCCCGTTATGGTCTTGATTTAACGCGTTAATTGATAAGGTACCCCTATGACTCAGGTAGTTAAAAAAGTCGCTATTATTGGCGGCGCTCGTATTCCTTTTGCCCGTTCTAATACGGCATATTCTCATGCAAGTAACCAGGAGATGTTGACCGCTGCGCTGAATGGCGTTGTTAATAATTTTAATCTGCAAGGTGAAAAACTGGGGGAAGTGGTAGCGGGTTCAGTCATCAAGCATAGTCGCGACTTTAATCTTACTCGTGAGTCGGTGTTAAGTACCGCATTAGATGCAGCGACACCATGCACAGACATTCAACAAGCGTGCGGCACAGGCTTACAAGCCATCATGCAAGTGGCTAATAAAATTGCTTTGGGTCAGATTGATTCTGGCATTGCTGGCGGCACAGATACTACTTCTGATGCTCCGATTGGCGTATCTGAAGGGCTACGTAAGATTTTGTTGGATCTGAACCGGGCCAAAACCAACATGGATAAACTCAAGGTAGCCTCTCGTATCCGTCCTAAGCATTTAATGCCTTTGATTCCATCCAATGGTGAGCCAAGAACCAAGATGTCCATGGGCGAACACTGTGAAGTGACCGTGAAAGAGTGGGGAACTAGCCGAGAAGCTCAGGATGAAATCGCCTTTAACTCGCATAGAAATCTTGCAAAGGCCTATGACGAAGGTTTTTTTGAAGGTTTGGTGGTTCCATTCAAGGGCTTGGACAAAGACAACGTCATGCGCGCGGATGTTTCCCTGGAAAAACTGGCCAGCTTGAAGCCTGCGTTCGATAAGAAAAGCGGAAAGGGGACATTGACGGCGGGGAACAGCTCAGCATTGACGGACGGTGCGTCGGCTGTTCTGCTTGCCAGCGAAGAATGGGCTAAAGAGCGCGGTCTGCCGATTCAGGCTTATCTTACTTTCTATGAAACTGCGGCTGTTGACTTTATTGGTAAGGACCGCGACCACAAAGAAGGTTTGTTGATGGCACCGGCTTATGCCATTGCTAATATGTTGGATCGGGCTGGTTTAGCTCTACAAGACTTCGATTTCTATGAAATACACGAGGCATTTGCTGGTGTGGTATTAACCACTCTGGCTGCATTGGATGATGAAGATTTCTGTAAAGCCCGTTTAGGAAAAGACGCTAAATACGGCACCATTGACCGTTCAAAACTGAACGTAAAAGGCAGTTCCATTGCGGTAGGTCATCCGTTTGCTGCGACGGGAGGCAGAATCGTTGCAACCTTGGCTAAGATGCTCGAAGAGAAAGGGTCTGGTAGAGGCTTGATTTCTATTTGTGCGGCAGGTGGCCAAGGCGTTACAGCCATCCTTGAACGTCCATAAGTTGTATTTGTAGTTAGAACCTGCAGTAAAAAGCCTTCATCTGAGATGAAGGCTTTTTTATCGGTACTACCTAATTCAAGTGAATTAGAACACACCCAGGGTTTTCAGGAATTCTACAATCTTGTCCTGATCTTCCTGTGGCAAGCCGAAGAATTCATCACGAACTTCACGTGCTTCGCCACCATGTTGATAGACGGCTTCAGTAATGGTCGTTAAATCACCACGGTGACCGTATGGATCTGAATCGGCAACATCCCAAAGCTTACGAGTCAGGAATACTTCCGTTGGACGAGGCTGTGCTGGCACAGTAAAGTCTTCAGGTGATGCGAAACCAACCAAGCTACCTTGAGTTAGTTGCTCGTTACAGAAATGGTTGTAATCGTCATCACATAGGTTATGACGCTTCAAGTCTGTAAATGCGCGAACTTCTGCGCCATGGCGATTACGCTTCAACAGGGAATGAGGCTTAGTAAAGCGGGTCATGTCAAAGGTGAACACTTCTGATACATCGCTTACCTGTAGATTTCCAGCCGGGTTATATGGGTTTGGCTCAGAGAACATACGGGTGTTCAATTGAAGGCTAGGCACGTGACATGAGTTACAGCCAACCTCGTTAAACAATTGTTCACCTTGGCGAGCAGCGTTACGACGTACCGGGTTCATAGGCATCTTCTGTCTTGGTGCTGTAAGGCTCGCCTGGTAGATGGTCGCAGCGGTTACGTCACCGACGGACAGTTCGTTCATTACACCGTCTTGGTCAGGGTCTGTGTTTTCACCGAAACGCTCTGTCGTTTGAATTCCGTGGTGGTGATTCATTGCATTATTAGTGAACTGACGTAAAGAAACGACGGCTCCTTTTTGGTGGAATGGTTTTACCACCAAATCCCAGTCAACACCTTCAATTTGGGTAGGATCAACCAAGCCTTCAGGCGTTACCGTAATAGCCCCGAATGAAACACCTTTAGCTACTAACGGTTTGGTTACGCTGGTACCGGTTTCAGCAGCTTCTGCTTTTGCCGTTTCGCGAATTGCAATCAGCTCTTCCGACATTTCACGAGCCAGCATCTCAATGGCACCTGAGCCAAACATACCCAGGGTATTACGCTCGTTACTGAATTCAGGTGAAATGGACTCAGTGACCGGGTCTAACGTTTGAGCCAAAACAAATACATTCGCGACGAATTCGCCCGCACCACCGGATGAAGGTTGGTTATGACAGCCTGCACATGCGTTTGCATCCGGCCCTGAAGTTCTTAAGAACTCAGGTTGTCCGTGTGGATCACGCGGAGCACCGCCTCCGGTTGTAGCAGGTCGACCACGACCGTCAAGAGAGTTAAATCTGGCATCGAATACAAGTTGACCATGGTTGATGACTTCTTTCAGTCTGATATGACCCATTTCGATTTCGGATTGATCCATATGGTTTTGGATCGTTGGTTTCTCACCAATAGTGTCATCCATCAGTTCTTCTAGTGGACCAGCCAAGGCTGCTGAGCTCAATGCCGTTGCACTGAAGGCCATGGCTAATGGCAAAAACACGTTCTTTTTTTTCATTGTTAGCTTCCTTTTCCTCAATTTCGACGTATTACCGCTTCGAATCAACTAATCAAGTTTTATCTTTAAAAAGTTTTGGGTAATTCAGTAGTGCGCTTTTGTCTTTTTACTTATGTACTTTTAGATGTGGACTTTGATGAATAAATTACGTTGGCTGTTGTTCGCTCAGCGCTTTCCCTGCAACGCCCCAGTTTGTGGTGGCAACTTCCTCAATCACTACATGAGTTGTTTCAGGCTTTTTATTCAGCACGTCCACAAGTACCTGTGTTGTTCTTTTTATAAGTTCTGCTTTTTGTTCGTTTGTGACTCCTG
>JBFHTA010000202.1:0-7242 GCA_041590855.1 Pseudomonadales bacterium | reverse complement strand
CGATGCGATGCGGGAAGGCATGCGCAAGGCGGAAGGCATCGAAATCAGGACGGAGAGCGGACCCGGTGACACCGTAACGGTGTCCGTCACCGACCACGGCCACGGAATCTCGCCGCATCTCGGCGAGGACGTATTCCATCCGTTCGTCTCGACCAAGCCCGAGGGCCTCGGCGTCGGCCTTGCGATCAGTAAGACTATTATCCAAGCTCACAACGGCAAGCTGAATCACAGAGCCAATCCGGAGATTCCACCGAAATTGGGCGTCCATGGTTATAGCCATAGGTCAAGCCAACGACCGGACAACCGGCAGCTCTGGCAGCTTCAACATCGGACGCTGAATCACCGACCATCCAACATTTAGCAATGTCGACATTAAGAGTTTCCGCTGCATGCAATAAAGGCAAAGCCGAAGGTTTTTTCTCCGCAAGGGTATCGCCGCCGATCACAACACCAAAACAGGCTGCTAGCCCCAAACCGTCCAACAGCATGTGAGTAAAGTGTTCAGGCTTATTGGTAATTAAGCCAACGGGAATCTCTTGTTGATTGCAATAACTCAAAATCTCTCGGACACCAGGATACAAACCACTGGGCGTACTGCAGGCTTCATTATAAAAACGGTCAAACAACGACTTGGCTTGCGGGTAAATCTCAGACATCTCTGATAAATTCAGTTTGGCATCCACCAGCGCACGTTCAATCAACTTCTGTAACCCATTGCCCACCCAGGTTACAACCTTATCAATGCCTGCTTTGGGATACCCCAAAGACAGTAACATTTGATCCACAGAGTGGGTTAAATCCGGTGCACTGTCGAGCAGTGTGCCGTCAAGATCGAACAAGATTGCAGAAGGAAGAGTAGTCATAATCAGGCGTCTTTCGATGCAGCTTTTGCCAATTCGGCACGCATGGTATCAATCACAGTTTTATAATCGTCTGCCCCGAAGATCGCAGAACCTGCAACAAAGGTGTCGGCACCGGCGGCGGCAATCTCACGAATGTTCTGGGTATTTACACCGCCGTCGATTTCAAGACGAATGTCCAAACCAGAAGCATCAATCTTGGCACGCGCTTCACGCAATTTATCCAAGGTACCAGGAATGAATTTCTGACCGCCAAAACCAGGGTTCACCGACATCAACAACACCATGTCGAGTTTATCCATCACATAGTCCATATGGTGAAGTGGCGTTGCCGGATTGAAAACTAAACCGGCTTTACAGCCCGCACTCTTGATTAACTGAAGTGAACGGTCGATGTGCTCAGAACCTTCCGGATGGAAAGTAATGTAAGACGCACCCGCTTCAAGGAAGTCACCAATGATTCGATCCACCGGCTTAACCATAAGATGCACGTCAATCGGAGCCGTCACGCCATAATCGCGCAAGGCTTTACACACCATGGGGCCAATGGTCAGGTTAGGAACATAGTGATTGTCCATCACATCGAAGTGGACAATGTCTGCCCCTGCTTCCAAAACAGCGTCAACATCTTGCCCCAAACACGCAAAATCCGCAGATAAAATGGAAGGCGCAATTTTAAATGACTTCATAGACCAACCTCGATCGTTCGATTGTGATAAAACACTCAGTTAAAGAAGCCCGCATTCTACCCTAGCCTTATCCAGCTTTCAGCACTATTTCCGCAGGAATCTCGGAACTCATTCGAAATGCGGATATTTTTTACCCATCGCTCAAAAAACCTTAAAAACGGCTCGATTTTTGTATCTATTATTAATTTCCACATAACCGTCAAAAAATCATCATGATGAAAGCACTAAAATTCACCACGCCATATTCATTCACCCTACGGATTATTGCCTTATTGGTAATGTTCGCCTGCACGCCCTTCTCTGTTGCCGAAGAAGAGTCCGGGACTGACTCAGCAACTGAATCCTCAAAAGAAAATACATCAGATGAAACTGCAAGTGACGCGGAAGGTGACTCAGAAGGTAAGCCCAAGATTACGCTAACCACCAAAGATTGGCACGACATCAAACGACCGTTAAAGACCACAGACAAAACCCAAATTGAATTGCTACTGAAAGAAATTGATGAACGTGAATTACTGACACTCCAAGCCGCCGACGAAGACTTTATCGGTTTGTTTCTGGAGTACAACACCGCTCAACCTCTGGGGGCGGTACTGATTCTTCACGATGAAGGTTTACACCCAGACAACCATCAACTGGTGGCACCTCTCAGAAAGTACCTGCCAGACTACGGCTGGAACACATTGGCCATTGCCATTCCCGAACCGGAAACCACCCCGCTTCCCGACCGAAAGTGGCCAAGCTACCCAGCGGACTTCACACTGAATCCACCCGATCAGGAAGACACAGACGAAGCTGCTGAATCGTCCGACACGGGAGATGCCAAAGAAACCACTGAAACGGAAGCCACAGAAGAGGACGCAAGTACAGAAAGTGCAGCCAGCGAAGAAACTTCAGATCAGACGGACGACACCGCAAGCGAAAACGGCAACCAACGTACCCCACAAGAAATTACTATGCTACGCATTGAAGCCGCTATTCAGGATCTGATCAATCGTGGGCAATTAAACATTGTCCTGATCGGACAAGGCATCGGGGCCAGCTGGGCAGTCAGCTATCTGGAATCTTCCGGCAATCAGGAAATGTTTACGCTGGTGATGGTTGATCCCAAACTGCCCAAAACGGAACAAGACAAGAATTACATCAACACGCGCATCAGTGAGTTTGGCAGCCTGCCCATTCTGGATATTGTAAGTCAACAAACATCTCTGGCTAAAAAGCAGGCGAAAGAGCGAGTGAATTATGCACGACGTAAGCAATTATCTGCCTATCAGCAACTCTTTATGCGCCCGGTGGAAAACCCTTGGACTGAACATCACCGAATCGTAAAACGGGTCAGAGGCTGGTTGGCTCAAAATGCCCCGGGTGAAGAACAAGCCATTCGATAAAGGAACCACACCAAAACGAGCATCACTGGGGCACCTCGGATCAAGTCAACAAGGCCCAAATCCATCAAGCCTAGCCGGTCTGTGACCGGGCCTTCGTAACGGTTTGATACGCCGACTGGATCAACTGGGTTTGTTCAGTGGCGGTTTGAATCATCTGATCCGTTGCCCCCTCACTGATGAGCTTGTCCGGATGGTGTTCCGACATGGCCCGACGGTAAGCGGTTTTTAGCTCCTGTGACGAGCAATCATTCGGCACATCTAACAGTGCATAGGCTTCTTTGACTGTTAACTCATCCGATGAAGACGCAGACTGCGTTCGTGAGCGCGCACTGACCCGGCGCAGAATGTTCATCGCTGCCCGCTCCGTCACCCCAAGCTGTCGGGCAATCATCAGAAAGGGACGACGATGCGCATTATTCACACCGCCCTCTGCAATAACCATCCGGGCCTGGATTTCCAAAAATACCTTAATTAAGGCTTTATGACGTTTCGCGACCGACGACAATGGGAGAAGAATACTGTCTAACTGAAACTCGGAATCTTTACCGGCATTAAATAAACGAATGGCATCTTTACGCCCTTTTGCATTCAAATGGAAGGAATCAAAAATGGCCTCGGCTGTAGCAATTTCCTGTTCACTGACCCGACCATCCGATTTGGCCAAATAGCCCATCATCATGAAAGTGGCCTGATGCAACAGATGTTTAAACGCTTCCTGATCTTTCGAGAGCTTCTTTCGGAATTGCCACATAGGGTCAGAACGCAATTCCAGCCAGGCTCCTAATAAGTAACCACTAATGGCCAGCAATACCAAGGCCGCAGGATTGATGCCGTTACCGATCAACCCTCCAATCAATAACCCCAACCACTTAGCCATGCCGAACAACCATTACCATGGACACCTCTCTTTCACCCTCAGTCTTTCACCCTCAGTGCTCAATACCCATGACGGGTGAAGACGGGTTTTTAAGTCTGGCTTCCAAGGTGTTCAATCGGTCGGGCGTACCGACATCCAACCAGAAACCATCGAACACACTTGCAGATAGTCGCTGATCCTCAGCCCAGCGTTTCAGGAAAGGCCCCAGTCCACCGGAATCGGTGGTTAGCCCTTCAAACAAGCATGGACGCAACACACTTGCTCCGCTGAAAGTATAGCTAACCCTGTCATTCCCCTTCAGACACAACCAGCCAGCGTCACTTATGCCAAAGTCACCGTCCGGATTATGCTCCGGATTATCAACCAGCACCAAATGCCCATCACCTGATAAACGGGTCGCTCGCTCTACCAGACATCGGTAATCCAGATCCAGCCACACATCGCCATTAATCAAAAGAAAGGGGGCCGATCCTAAATGTTCCAGAGCATTGACCACGCCACCAGCGGTTTCAAAAGGTTCGCTCCCTTCATTAATCACGGTAATACTCAGGCCATCGGGTGCACGATCTTCAATGTAAGACTCTATCTGATGCCCCAGATAGGAGACATTAATCACCACCTCCACCACGCCTGCTGCTTTCAGCTTGTGTAAATGCCATTCAATCAGAGGTTTTCCCAATACGGGCAACAAAGGTTTCGGGCAATGATCCGTTAACGGCCTCATCCGGGTTCCTTTACCGGCCGCTAAAATCATCGCGACGGGGGGAAATGAAAAATCTGTCATAAGAGGTTCTTTATCGTTCTATTCACAACAAATTGGTTACAACAAGTCAGTTATAATGAGCTAGTTACAAACTGCTAATACAGCAAGCTACTTTAAGTCAGGGGCACGATTTAAAAACTCAGTTAACGCAGGCTTCACTACTTCATCCCAAAACATCAGCCAAGATTCAGACCAAACATCAGAAGCGGTTTCATGCAGCGAATCAATGTGAGAGGCCACCATAGGAAGGTCCGACAAATATTGCGTCTTACCATCCCGTAAACTGAGTCGGCAGAAGATCCCAAGAATCTTCAGCAAACGTTGCATGGCCGTTACCGCACTCCAGCGTTTAAATTCTTCCAACGACGTATCAATCAAGCGCTCAGAGGTCAGCAATTTGTAATAGTCTTCGATTATTTGCGTTTTCTGATGATTGGGAATCAACCAATACGCATCGTACACCAGGGAAATTAAATCGTAAGTAACCGGCCCTTTCACCATGTCCTGAAAGTCGATAACCGCGATGTCGTTGTCCGTCAGCATCAGGTTTCGGCAATGAAAATCCCGATGTACCCACACCTGTGGCTGCTCGAAAAACACCTGTTGGAACATATCTGCCAAGTCATTCAAGCACTCCTGCTGTTGATCCGTCGGAACTATCCCCAGGGCTTCTTTTAGACACCACTCCTGAAATAACCCAAAGTCCCGATCCAGTAACGCCTGATCATACTGGGCCAATACCTGTGTCTGGTGATTTAACAAATCCGCGTCCGGCATCCGGGCCAAGCGAATTAAATCGGTGAGCACGCGATGAAGAATGGAGTATGGCTGAGCGTGTGCGTTCATCTGATATACATCGGATAACAGGGTATTCCCAAGATCCGACAACAGCATCACGCCCAACTCATCATCAAACGCAAACACCAAGGGCGCCATCACCCCCGCTTTTTCCAACGCCAATGAAACCGTCCTGAAACGCAAATTACTGGTATGATCGTGACTGCGGCAAAACATAAAGGTGCGCGACGCCAGTTTTACACGGTAGTAGTGCCTGGCACTGGCATCCCCCGCCAGTGGCTCAACCAGCAGCTCTGTGCTGCTGTCACCTGTCATTGATGGTTCGCGAGTAACGGATAGAAATCTCAAACTGTCATTGAGCCATTGCTGCTCTTCGAGGCTTAACATGCTGCGCCTCCTCCCTGTAATAACCGATACTTTTTCAGATCAGACAAACACTGCAATCCGGATTCGAGGGTTTCTAAACCACGCTACGGATGGACATAATTTTCAAATAACCGGATCGATGAATTGGAGCCAGCCAGAAATCAGTATAGAATCTCAGGCCAATAAAAACGTCAATGCTGGTAAACACCTAACCTTATCACTCTTTATATGAAGATACGAACCCACCGCCTACCGTCTCCTGTGCTGGCTTTTGATATTGGCACACACCAGATCAAACGCATGCTGTCAGCTTCCTCTATCGTCATCGGTGCTTTGGGTTCCACTTCGGGATTCGCGGCTGAATCGGCTGCTCAATCATCCACACCAGCAGACTTCTGCGAACTCAACGCCGACATTACGGCAGCGGACTATTCTGAAATTCTGAAATACGCCGACCAACTGGGCTGGGTTCAGAAAGATGCGTTGCCTGATGAGCTTAAAGCTAAAGCCTCCCCCCGATGTGATGGTTTTTATATAGAGCGCGGACTAAGCGCCCGGCACGATTCCCAAGCGCCGGTGAGCATTGAAGCCGATACCGCAAAAGGCTCATCGCGGGCTCACGCCAGTCGTTTTGAAGGCAATGTCGTCATTACACAGCAAGGCAGTCAAAGTACTTCACACGCAGCGTGCTACAACAAGACCACCAGTGAAGCCTCCTTGTTCGGGGACGTCTTAGTCAGCCATTCCGGTGTTCGTATGCTAGGGGATCAGGCTTCTCTAAACCTTGCAGAAAACAAAGGGCAGTTAAATAACGCCTTGTTCTCTGTTGCCGATGCTCACCTTCGGGGACAATCGAATCACATGACGTTCGATTTTATGGAAGAGCGTCAATATGTAGAAATGGATGAGGGTTACATTACCTTTTGTGAACCCTCGAGCAACGCCTGGAAACTCAGCGCCGACGATGTTGAACTCAATTTTGCAGAAGGCTGGGGCGAAGCATCACACATTACTCTGGAAGTTCAGGACGTTCCTGTTTTCTACTTGCCCTGGATGAACTTTCCGCTGGATGATCGTCGCAAAACTGGCTTCCTTTACCCATCGTTTGAAATCAAATCGGGCGAAAACGCCATTTCCACTCCTTTCTACTGGAACATAGCGCCAAACTACGACGCCACCATTACTCCGAGATACTTTGAAAATCGCGGTGAGATGCTTGAGGCTGAATTCCGTTACATGAACGACTGGAGCTACAACCGTTTCAGTGGCGGTTTCTTGGGCAACGATAAGGATTATCCGGACGAAGAGGAGCGCGAGCTGACCAATGCATCCACCGGTGAAGATCGCTGGTCGTTCCACTACGATCACCAGGGTAAGTTGAACGAATGGAAAACCGAGATCGACTTCAACCGCGTCAGCGACGATGACTATAAGTCAGACTTTGACGGCCTACTCAGTCGTTCCGCAGACGGCACCGTGGATCAAATCGCTCGCGCCAGCT
>JBFHTA010000201.1:0-7311 GCA_041590855.1 Pseudomonadales bacterium | reverse complement strand
GCCTCGCAATACCAAAAAGCCATCGCAAAGAACTACCTGCGTAAACGTAAATTCCAGGACGAATTGGAAAACTGGCTTCAAGAGTTAAAAGACGACGCTTACATTGATATCAAGCTGTAGGCACATCGCACTGCGTCTATACTCATTTCTTTCAGGCTTGAGCACCCGAGTGCTCAAGCCTGTTTGGTTTTCATGTTTGGTTTTCATGTTTGGTTTTCAGGTACCCAACCGATTGATTGCAGAGAACCGTTAAACAACTTCCGATTAATTCTCTGGAATGCATAAGCTTTAGTGAAGGAATAACGCGTGATTAAACTTGCCATCACCACGGGCGAACCCGCCGGAATCGGCCCGGAACTTTCAGCTCAACTGCCATTCGCTCAGTTATTTGAGCGTTATCCGGATTTACACCTGACGTTAGTTGGCGACCAAACCTGGCTAAGACAGCAAGCCACCCAAGAGCTATCACTGTTTGAGGGTAAACTAGCCATCCATCACGTACCGCTGAAAACCTCTGCCATACACGGCCAATTGAATACCGCCAATGCCCAGTATGTTTTAGATACCCTGACGCACGCAGCGCAACAGTGCTTGTCTGGCGATTATCACGGCATGGTAACGGCCCCGGTTCAAAAAAGCGTGATTAACGATGCTGGCATTCCTTTCTCCGGTCACACCGAGTTTTTAGAAGAACTGACCGGCGCCAAAAAAGTAGTGATGATGCTGGCCACAGAAGGTTTGAAAGTCGCACTAGTGACTACTCACTTACCGTTAAAAGACGTCGCAGCGGCCATTACCCCTGAGTTACTGACAGAAATTATTGAAGTGACTCACAAAGACCTTCAGGGGTTCTTCGGGATAGAACAACCACGCATCTATGTGTGCGGACTCAACCCACACGCAGGTGAAGGTGGTCATCTGGGGATGGAAGAAATTGAAATCATCGAACCCACCCTGGAGCAACTCAGAACACAGGGTATTCAACTGGTGGGTCCGCTTCCGGCAGATACCTTATTCACCGATAAGTACCTTCAACACGCCGACACCGTACTCGCCATGTACCACGACCAGGGCTTACCGGTGCTGAAATACAAAGGCTTTGGAAATGCTGCCAATATCACACTGGGGCTTCCGATCATTCGCACCTCGGTAGACCATGGCACCGCACTGGATTTAGCGGGCAAAGGCACTGCAGATCAAGGAAGTCTCTTAACAGCCATTGATTACGGTTATAAAATGGCAAAAGCCAGATCACAATCGCGCTAAGGTTACACAGAGTTTACTCAGACAGGGTTTACTCAGATAAAGTACCGTAAATTAGCTACTGTGTGCTCCGGCCCAGTTACTCATCCGATTCATCGTTAGGACTCTTCATGTCATCAGATTTTCAGCATCGCGCTAAAAAGCGATTTGGTCAGAACTTTCTTCATGACCACAACATTATCGACAACATTTTAGCGGCGGTAGCAGCAAAACCAGGCGACAATGTCGTGGAAATCGGCCCGGGTCAAGGCGCCATCACCGAAGGCATTCTGAAAGCGACGGAAGGTCACCTGAACGTGGTGGAACTGGATCGGGACTTGATTCCCATTCTGCTGAGCAAATTCAGCATCTACCCCGGATTCACACTGAATCAGGGCGATGCCCTGGAATTTGATTTTGGACAACTGACCCAAGAGCGTCCGATGAAAGTGGTCGGCAATCTGCCGTACAACATCTCAACGCCACTGATCTTCCACCTGTTAAGCTATCACGACCGTATCATTGACATGCACTTTATGCTTCAAAAAGAAGTGGTGGATCGGATAGCGGCAGGCCCAGGTGAGAAAAACTACGGCCGATTAAGCATCATGGTTCAGTATTACTGCCAGGTACATTCGCTGTTTATTGTTAAACCTGGCTGCTTCCACCCAGTGCCAAAAGTCGATTCGGCCGTGATCAGACTGGTTCCGTATCAAACCTTGCCTCATCCGGCAAAAGACGTAAACCAGTTAGAAAAAGTCGTTCGGCAAGCCTTCAGCCAGCGCCGTAAAACGTTGAGAAACACCTTAAAAGGCGTGATTACAGGAGATCAACTGGAAGCCCTGGGCATTGATCCGGGGGCTCGTCCGGAAACCCTATCCGTGGCTCAATATGTTGCCATCAGTGATGCGGTAACTAACTGAGGCTTGTAAGATCACGAACTCACCCGGTGATTACTTATTTCATCTACCCGGGTGATGAAGAACTTTGTGCTTCGACCTTTTAGCTATGGAAAAGAACATGACAAACGCACCAATGACCTCTGAAATTAACGTTGAAGTGACCACGGAATACATCCCCGAACAATCGGACCCCGCCAAAGACCGCTTTGTCTTTGCTTACACCATCACCATCACCAATCAGGGCGAAGACACCGTGCAACTGCTTTCCCGTTATTGGCACATCGTCGACGGTAACGAACAAGTGCATGAAGTGGAAGGCGAAGGCGTTGTTGGTCAAAAGCCTGTGCTAAAAACCGGCGAGTCCTTTACCTACACCAGCGGCACCGCCATAGCGACACCGGTTGGTCACATGGAAGGTCACTATATATTCGAGCAATCGAACGGCGATCAAGTAATGGCAGAAATTCCACGTTTCCGCCTGGCAAACGTCGCGATGATTCATTGATTTTCCCTGGACGATTCTGATTATGAGCACCTACGCCATTGGCGATATCCAGGGCTGTTTTGATGAACTCCAACAGCTGCTGTCTTTGATAGATTTCAATAAGAAGAAAGACACCCTATGGCTGGCCGGAGACTTGGTCAACCGAGGCCCAAAGTCTCTGGAGACACTTCGTTTTATCAAGTCGTTGGGCTCGTCTGCAGTGACAGTTCTGGGAAATCACGATCTTCATTTACTGGCCTGTGCCCATGGCATTAAAAAAGCCAAAGGCTCGTTAAGTGCCATTATGGAAGCCCCCGACCGGGATGAGCTTTTGAATTGGCTATGCCAGCAACCACTGGTACATCATGACAAGGCTCTGGGTTTTACTATGGTTCATGCGGGAATTCCGCCGATCTGGTCCATCGATAAAGCCCTTGCTCTTAGCCAAGAAGTTGAAGAAGCCTTACAAGGGGCTAGCCGCCAGAGCTATTTCGACCACATGTATGGCGACCTACCGGATACCTGGTCGGATGAACTGTCAGGCCACGAACGTTTGCGACTGATCACTAACTACTTTACCCGAATGCGTTTCTGCGATGCCCAAGGCAAGCTGGAACTAAAAACCAAAGAAACAGCGGATAATTGGCCTGCCGGCTATCAACCCTGGTTTACCTTTAAATCAAAACATTTAAAGAAACAAAAGATCATTTTTGGCCACTGGGCGGCACTGGAAGGCAACACCCAATCCAAACGGATTTTCGGGCTGGACACAGGCTGTGTCTGGGGAGGCGCTCTGACTGCGCTAAGATTAGAAGACCAACAACGTTTCAGTTTGCCCTGTAAGGCTCATAAACGCATTTAGATAATTACTCTCAATAGGTACCCCATGTTTGAACGTATTTCACCTCAACAAGCCAAAGAACTGATCGATCAGCAGGAAGCACAAATCGTTGATATCCGTGACCCTGGCAGTTTTCAATTGGGGCATATTCCTAACGCAGTGTTACTGGACAACAATAACCTGCCCCAGTTTATTGCCGATGCCGACTTTTCCAAGCCTTTGGTGGTCTACTGTTACCATGGCAATTCCAGCCAACCCGCCGCCGCATATTTAGCAGAACAAGGGTTCGAGAAAAGCTATAGCATGGACGGTGGCTTTGAGCATTGGCGGGTTTTGTTCCCGGACGAGGTAAATCGCTAATTAGCCATACAAGCCCCTAAGAAACAGAGAACCCCAAGAAATAGTGTCAACCGTATTCAGGACGGGTCACACAAGCATAAAAAAGCGGAGCCCGAGCTCCGCTTTTTAGTTTTTGTCTGCCAGTTAATTAAGTGATGACGTCCGGCTCTGTGCGACCGGTTAGTTCAGTCACTTTTGCCAACTCAATAGCCACCTGAGCCAGAGATTGGGTCACAAGCTTGGCATCGCTTTGCAAATCGCCCTCTGGGCCCTGATATTGCTCCAAATACACACGTAACGTTGCGCCTTCTGTACCAGTACCAGACAGTCGATAGACCACACGTGAACCATCAGTGAAATAAACGCGAATACCCTGGTTTTTGGAAACGCTACCATCCACCGGGTCTTGATATTCAAACACATCAGCCGATTTGATTTGATAATCACCCATCTGCTGATCGGTAAAATCAGCAACACCTGAGGTCAATCCGGCCATAAGTTGGTCTGCAGATTCCGTCGCAATGCCTTCGAAATCGTAACGACAATAATAAGAGCGACCAAAACGCTGCCAATGTTCCAACATGATCTGCGAAACCGGGCGCTGTAACTTATTCACAATGGTTAACCAGGCAAGCACAGCCCAAAGGCCATCTTTCTCACGAACGTGATCAGAGCCTGTTCCAAAGGATTCTTCACCACACAGCTGAATGCGTTCGTCATCCAACAGGTTACCAAAGAACTTCCAACCGGTAGGTGTTTCATAGCAGTCAATTCCAAGGGAAGCAGCTACACGGTCGACAGCTGTACTGGTCGGCATGGAACGCGCAACCCCCAAGATACCCTCTTCAAACTGAGGCAACAGACGATGATGCTCAAGAATCACAGCAAGACTGTCGCTCGGGGACACAAATTGTTTATGACCAAGTATCAGGTTTCTATCACCATCGCCATCTGATGCCGCTCCCAATACAGGTGCCTGTGCTTCATTCATGGTCGCAACCAAACCCGCAGCATGAACCAGGTTCGGGTCAGGATGACCACCATCAAAGTCGGCTTTGGCATCAGCATTTAATAACGCCTGCTTGTCAGCACCCAGCGCATCAACAAACAAACGCTTGGCATAGGGCCCTGTAACCGCACTCATGGCATCAAATAAAAGACTGGCTTGACGAGTCTCAAAGCCTTTGGCCAGTAAATCAAAATCAAACAGCTCAGCCATGTAAAGGACATAGTCTTCAATACCATCCCGAATCACCACATGGGTACTATTGATTGTAATGTCCTGTTCCCGACTGAGATCCAGGGATTCCATCTGAATCGTGCGATAAGACGTGATTGATTTGGACGCCTCAAATACTTCTGAGGTTAAGGATTCTGGAGCAGGAGCACCATTCGCCCCATTAAACTTAATGCCGAAGTCTCCTTTCTCACCTGCGGGGTTGTGACTGGCAGACAGAATAATGCCAGCGTCAGCCTGGTACTTACGAATCCAATGAGATGCTGCCGGGGTTGATAAAATGCCGTCTTTTGCAATCAGCAACTGAGGCACTTTATTCGCCACCGCAATGGCAATAATGGTTTGAATGGCTTCGAGATTAAAGTAACGACCATCACCACCGACCACAATCAAACGAGGATCATTCTTTTGTAGTACATTCAGAAAACTTTGAACAAAGTTCTCCAGGTAATGTGGTTGCTGAAACACCTGCACTTTTTTTCTGAGGCCCGATGTTCCTGGTTTCTGATCCGTAAAGGCCTGCGTTGACACCTCTACTGTCTCGAATTCCCGCATGAGTACGTCCTTAAGTCAAAAATCCGTCAAACTTTGGATAACCCGAACAGTTTATCATAGATATTTGATTTCAAACTGCTAATCTATACCGAAAATCCCTTAGGGATTGCTAAAAATAACAAGAAGGAAGAGAGCACGTGAGCACACTTATAAAATCCCTGGTCTTGGGTCTTAGCATCGTTACTCTGGCCGGTTGCGCCAACACCAATCCTGGCAACGTAAAAACCCATGTCGAAGCCAACACAAAGTACGACTATCAGCAACTTTCCAGTTTTTCCATCGAGCCTAAACAGTTTGTTGGTGCCGCCAGCGACGCCGAAGGCGACATTTATGATTCGGTGAAGTCCGTGCTCACCACTAAAGGTTATCAGTTCAACGATTCAAAAGGCGACTTTGCAGTCGAGTTTTATGCGCGTCGCAAAGAAGAAAAGAAAATGGTGATGCGTCCTGTGGTCACGGCTGCCGGTCAGTTTACTGAATACCGCATGGAAGACTTTCTGCAAGGCGCATTGGTTGTACACTTGAGAGACACCAAGACCAATGAAGTGTTCTGGAAAAATACGCTGTCTGCTGAAGGCAAACACCGAGCGGAAGGCGAAGAACTGAAAAAGCGTATCCAATACGCAGTGGAACGCATTTTTAAGGCTTTCCCGAATAAGTAACATTAACTCGCTTTTCGGCATCCAACGTAGAACCCAAATAAAAAAACGGCCCCGATCATAAGGGCCGTTTTTAGTTCTGGTGCTGCTTGAGTTGGGACAGTCAGACTTGAAAGGATTCCGTCACCAAGCGACAACCAGATCCCGCATTTGAATCTGCAACACGGGTAAATCTCCGGTAATCTCGGCAAAAGCAAAGTGCGGCTGAACCTGTCCGACCCGAACGGTGGTTTCCACTCGATTCATGGATGCATCTGTCCGCATCGGATGCTCATAATGTTCTTTGGTGCGATAAACCGTCAGGGTATCCCCCGGGCGTAAACCATCCAAAGCGCCTGCATTGATGCGTAACTGATTGCCTTCGGCTTGCAGAATCTCTGCAATGAATGGCTGACAGTTCATCAACATCGCCATGTCCTGGCTGATGTTTTCAATAACTCTTTCCACCGCAAAGCCATAATCGGTTTTCCAGAAATTTTGGCTGCCAAAGCCAGCTTTTGAAAACTCGCTCTCGGTCCACTTGCCTTCATCGGAATACGCAGTACGATGCACCAGAGCTCCGCTGTAGGCTTCATAGACGTATACATCCACAGAAATGCGTCTCACCATCGGCTCTGAACCCAAGACAAAGTCCAGCAAGGGCTCGACCAGTAATTCTTCGCGCTGATATTCGCCTTTATGGCTCATATCACGAATCACACCGGAAATGACGTACTGCACACCAAGATCACGACCGATACGAGATAACTCAGCAACAGTATAATCCGGCATAGTACGACTAGGCGCATTCGTGATGTCCGGATAAATACCTATGTGCGTTGCCGGCTGGACACGTAAGCCTCCGTAAGAACCCATGGTTAGTGCGATGCGCTGCGGCATTTCTCGCTCAATAGCGTCCAAATGACCAAGCGTAGCTTCATCCATCTTCTGACGCGAAAAACCGAGCACTGCCACGCGCTTGTTATAGTTTTGCGATTTACTCGGGGTACAGAAAGGTTCTGGCGCAATTTCGGCCCGCACTTTCATGGTCAGAACATTACCTTTGACCTCTT
>JBFHTA010000200.1:0-7321 GCA_041590855.1 Pseudomonadales bacterium | reverse complement strand
GCTCCTGAGTCGTCAGCACACGTTCAATAAACTTATCCTGACGTTTAATGATCCGCTCTATCCGACTGATTTCGCAGATGTCGGTACCTATTCCAACAATCATTCGGCCGCTTCACGAATTAATCGCTTCATTTCCGCAACGGCTTCTGCCAAACCACTGAACACAGCTCGGGCAACAATGGCATGTCCAATGTTCAATTCCGTAATCCCGGGAATGGCAGCAATGGCTTGTACATTGTGGTAGTGCAAGCCGTGGCCGGCATTCACGATCAAGCCTTTCTCCAAACCAAAGACTACTGCACGCTCCACTCGCTCCAGCTCTTTCTGTGCCACATCGTGGGTTTCTGCCTCTGCATAGGCTCCGGTATGCAGTTCTACAACCGGCGCGCCACAACGAACGGCCGCTTCAAGTTGAGCTGGTTCCGGATCAATAAACAAAGAAACCTCGATTCCCGCAGACGCCAGCCGTTTAACCGCATCAGCCACCTGAGCTTCATTACCCAACACATCCAAACCGCCTTCAGTTGTTAGCTCTTCACGCTTTTCCGGTACCAAACAACAATGGGCGGGTTTAACGGCTTCTGCGATTTCGATCATCTCTTCAGTGATCGCCATCTCTAAGTTCATGCGTGTATTCAAGGTATCTTTCAATACATGAATATCACGATCCTGAATATGGCGACGATCTTCTCTCAAATGAACAGTAATACCGTCCGCACCAGCCTCTTCAGCAATGGCAGCAGCGTAAACAGGATCAGGATATCGCGTTCCTCGTGCCTGACGTAAAGTCGCAATATGATCAATGTTTACACCAAGAAGAATCTTTTGTTTCATGTTATTTCATCCTGTGAAAAGAAATGTATGCGCTTAAGGCATTCTAGATGCTGCTATTGTTTCAGCTTATAAGATTTGAATAAAGAGCGACTTTTTAATACCCGGCCTTCTAATAACTGCATCACAAACCAACGCATCATTCGTTTAACTTCACTCAATACCTCGGAGGAAGAAAGCTGATGGGTATTCATTGCTATCAAAGCATGTCCACTGACGATCACGCCGTACACTACCCCATCTTGAGTAATTGATATCGAATCATGCCCATCAACAGGGTATAACTCTGACAGTCTAGCGATTCCCAATCCATAATTAGGATGTCGAATGGTCAAATAGTTTTCGTTAGGAATAATAGGCTGCCCGGTCAAGCAGTCCACAGACAAGTCATTAACAAGCCCTGAACTTAACAGTAATTGACGTTCATACAGCCGGAGTACAGGGTCAATCATCACTTGCTGTGACATCGACTCCAAAAACCAAAGATAATCATTATATAGAGATGGGTTATCGGCTAGTTCAGGCAAAAAGTATACGTTTAGCTCATTAACATAGAAAGCACTGTACAACCACTCAGACAGTAACTCGGCTCGCAATAGAACAGGGTAGGCACGATCCACTTCCACCTGGGTGAGCCTATAACGATCATTACTCATTCGCCATGAAATGAGCAGAGGTTTAAAGAGAGGAATCGCCCCTGGCAGCCCGAGCTTTCCACGAACCCACAAAGAAAGGCGCCCGTAGCGCCTTGTGAATACAGTAACAACGGCATCTTGCTCACCAACTACTCTGTGGTGAAGCAAACAAGCGGACTCAAAGTCTACCTGCTCCCGCATGTTGATGTTTAATCCAGTTGATCAAAATAGCCCAAGCTTTGAAGCGCTCGCTCATCATCCGACCAGCCGCTTTTCACTTTGACCCAAAGTTTCAACACCACCTGATTATCAAACAGTCGCTCCATATCCTGACGGGCATCAATGCCGATCTGCTTAATACGGCCACCTTTATTGCCGATCAAAATCAATTTCTGACCTTGTTTTTCCACATAAATAACAGCATCAATGTGAATACGACCTTTAATGACTTTGAATCGCTCGACCATCACAGTCATTTGATAGGGCACTTCTTCGCCCAGTGAACGCATGACCTTTTCCCGAACAATTTCTGCTGCCAAAAACCGAGAGCTGCGGTCTGTTAACTGGTCTTCAGGATAAAAGTGAGTACTTTCCGGCAATAGCGATTCCACTTTAGCTTCAAGTACATCCACCTGACGACCAGTCTTAGCAGAAATAGGAATCATCTCCACAAATTCATGCTTAGCACTGATTTCCTGAAGAAACGGCAGTAAAGATTCTTTATCTTCCAACCAATCCACTTTGTTAATGGCTAAAATTGTTGGAATGCCTGAACGCTTGATCTTTTCTAGAACAAAGTCTTCTTCTTCCGTCCACGCAGTACGATCAATAATAAACACGACTACATCTACGCCTTCTAAAGCCGAGGACGCTGCTTTATTCATAAAGCGGTTCAGAGCTTTTTCTTTATTTAGATGCAGCCCGGGTGTATCAACGTATACCGCCTGAATATCCTCTTCAGTCTTAACACCTATGATCTGGTGACGGGTAGTTTGGGGCTTACGGCAAGTAATACTGATTTTCTGCCCAAGAATTTTATTCAATAACGTCGACTTACCAACGTTTGGTCGACCAACAATGGCCACATAACCACAACGTTGGATTGGCTCTTGGGGTGTTTGATTTTCTGATGTCATTACATCAACTCCTACGACGTCTCTTCTCGGGCATCAACCCCTAATAGAATCAGTGCTTCACCAGCGGCAACCTGTTCCGCAATACGACGGCTGGTGCCTTTACCATGAGCAACTTCTTCCAGGCTTTCTACTTTACACTCAACAAAAAATGTCTGCTGATGAGCTTGCCCTTTGACATTAACCACTTCGTATTGAGGCAATGGCTGCTGCCGAGACTGTAGGAATTCCTGTAACCGGGTCTTTGGATCTTTTAAAGTATCTTTAATGGAGAGTTTTTCCAGACGGGATTGGTACCAAGCCAAAATGACCCGCTTGCAAACGTCCATATCACCGTTGTTCTCTAGATGAATAGCACCAATGATGGCCTCTACTGCATCAGCAAGAATGGACTCTCTTCGGTAACCACCGCTTTTGAGTTCCCCTGATCCCATTTTCATATACTCACTAAGGCCGAACTCACGCCCTAATTCTGCAAGGGTCGCGCCTTTCACCATTCTGGCTCTCAAGCGGCTAAGCTGCCCTTCCTGAGCGCTATCAAAACGGTGGTATAGATCTTCGCCAATTACATAATTGAGAATGGAGTCTCCAAGAAACTCTAGACGTTCGTTGTTTTTCCCTCCCACACTACGATGACTGAGGGCCAGCTCTAGCAGAGCTTCATCTTTGAATTGATAACCAAGCTGGTTATAAAGTGATTTGTATTGATTTGTCATTCAAGAACTTAAATAAAACAAGAAAAATAAATACCCTAATTGTTGGGCAAGTTAACATGGTTTTCAAAAGTCACAATCAAATCAATGTTCGAAACCATTTTGATGCGCTTTTCATAGTCGATACGAATTTGTGTGTAGGCATCTTCTTCTACAAATTCAATATCTTTGTCTTTCACCCACTTTATACTGTTAATATCAAGTCGCTTTCTTATTGTCTCACTAATGGAATCATAAGGTTCATCTACTAATGACCGATCCTGTGCTAACGGTTTCAAAACAGAGCGAATTGTACTGTTATCCATATAAAGAGGAACAATTTTCAAACCAAGCCAAGCTATAAAACCAACAACAGATAAAGAAAATGCCAAAGACCACATGGTCCAGCCTTGCTGTTTACGAATATTCATTCTGCTACCTCGTTGTTCTCAAAAGTCAGCTATTCGACAACTAGTTAATCCAACGGTTTTCTTCAAAGCTCGGAACACTAAAAACACTTTCCCAGTGCATCCAAACAGCAAAGGCCTTCCCTACCACTAACTCATCCGGAACAAATCCCCAGAAGCGGCTATCATTGCTATTGTCGCGATTATCACCCATAACAAAGTAATGCCCTTCAGGAACGACCCAGGTTTTATTCACACGTGGAGCGGAATTGGCCTTATAAATATCATGGGATACTTCCCCTAATTTCTCAGTATAGCGCCCCATACGATTTTGCAAGCTGGGTGCCTGAGTTAACTCAACTTCTACTAACTCATTGTTAATAAACAATTGCTTATTTTGGTATCGGATTCGATCGCCCGGGACGCCAACAACTCGTTTAATGAAGTTAATTTTTGGGTTTTCAGGAAACTTGAAAACCATAACATCACCACGGGCCGGGTCTTTATAGGGAATGACTTTAGTGCCAACCACAGGCAAGCGCACGCCGTATTCGTATTTATTAACCAGAATAAAATCATCCACTTTTAGCGTTGGCAGCATTGACCCAGACGGAATTTGGAATGGCTCTACCAAAAACGAGCGAACCACCAACACTACAAAGAACACAGGAAAGAAAGATTTACTTAACTCAATTAAGTAAGGCTCCTTGGCAACCTTTTCCAGCACCTGCTGCTGATCAGCATCTAAAATGGCTGAATCAGTAATTCCCATATCCGAGCGTGCTTGAGCTAACTTTGCTGCTCTCGGTTTTTGCAAGACTAAAATATCCAGCAACCAACCAAATGCGCAGGCGAAAGTTAACACCACCAATACCAGTGGAAAATCAATATCCATATTAATCGTCTACCCTTAATACCGCTAAGAATGCTTCTTGTGGAACTTCTACGTTGCCTACCTGCTTCATCCGCTTTTTACCTTCCTTCTGCTTCTGAAGCAATTTCTTCTTACGACTCACATCCCCGCCATAACACTTGGCCGTTACGTTCTTACGTAACGCCTTCACGTTAGTACGTGCAACCACTTGGTTACCAATAGCGGCCTGGATCGCGACATCGTACATCTGACGAGGGATCAGCTCTTTCATCTTTTCAACCAAAGCACGACCTTTGCTTTGACAAATAGCACGGTGAACAATAATGGCTAACGCATCCACTCTGTCTCCGTTAATTAGAACATCCAAACGCACCATGTCTGAAGGTTCGAAACGTTCAAAAGTGAAGTCCAAAGACGCGAACCCTCTACTCACCGATTTCAATCGGTCAAAGAAATCCATTACAACTTCACTCATAGGGATTTCATACGCCAAAGCGACTTGTCCACCTACGAATTGCATGTCTTTTTGAATACCGCGTTTCTCAACACACAAACTGATCACATTACCTAAGTAATCCTGAGGTACCAGAATATTCACACGTACGATGGGTTCACGCATTTCTGCAATAGAAGCAGTTGGTGGAAGTTTCGACGGGTTATCCACCAAAACGGTTTCACCCTTGGTCGTTACTACTTCATAAACCACGGTTGGCGCCGTTGTGATCAGATCAAGATCGTATTCTCGCTCGAGACGCTCCTGAATAATCTCCATGTGGAGCATACCCAGGAAGCCGCATCGGAAACCAAAGCCCAACGCATCGGACGATTCCGGCTCATAAAAGAGTGATGCGTCGTTCAGAGTCAATTTAGCCAGTGCTTCTCGAAAATCTTCGTAGTCGTCGGAACTGACTGGGAATAATCCGGCATAAACCTGAGGTTTTACTTTTTGGAAACCAGGTAAGCTAGGTACATCCGGAGTTTTCTGATGTGTGATGGTATCACCAACAGGCGCGCCCAAAATATCTTTAATACTGGCGCAAATAAAACCTACTTCACCTGCTCTTAAAATACCTGTATCTGTCCGTTTTGGGGTGAAGATACCAATACGATCAACAGAGTGTGCCTGCGCAGTGGATTTAATGGTAATTTTATCGCCCTTCTTCAGGGTACCGTTTTTAACACGGACTAAAGATACCACCCCCAGGTAGTTATCGAACCATGAATCAATAATAAGCGCCTGGAGATCACCGTCGACATCGCCTTCTGGTGCAGGAATTTTAGCAACCAGCGCTTCCAGAACTTCTTCAATCCCTAAACCGCTTTTCGCGCTGCATGGCACAGCATCCTCGGCTTCGATACCAATAATGTCTTCGATCTCAGACTTTACTCGCTCCGGCTCAGCTTGGGGCAAGTCCATCTTGTTCAAGACAGGTACAACCTCAAGGCCTTGCTCAATCGCGGTGTAGCAGTTTGCTACCGATTGCGCTTCCACTCCCTGAGCCGCATCCACAACCAGTAAAGCACCTTCACAAGCGGCCAATGAACGCGACACTTCGTAAGAGAAGTCTACGTGCCCCGGCGTATCAATAAAGTTCAACTGATAGGTATTACCATCCTGACTCTTAAAGTTCAAAGTCACACTTTGCGCTTTAATAGTAATGCCCCGCTCGCGCTCCAATTCCATTGAATCCAGAACCTGAGCAGCCATTTCGCGTTCACTTAATCCGCCACAGATCTGGATAAAGCGGTCCGCAATGGTAGACTTACCATGATCAATATGAGCAATAATTGAAAAATTACGAATGTGATCCAAAGAACTCACAATACCCTCGCCGTACATCGACACTTAAACAAATAGCGGAGCATTTTAAACTAAAATCCCTCGCCTCTCACCAGAAAAGCGAAAATAATCGAAAAAACGTTTCTGGACATTTCAGACAGACCACTGCTTACAACCTCCGGCAAGATAAACTCTTTCCTGGTAGCGCAGTAAAATAAACTAGAAATCAACGCTTGCTAGACTATACTAAGTGGACTAATTCTCTACGGAAAACAACAGATAACGGTGAATGGAGACGTAATCATAAGCTTGGATTCGTACTTTGAACTCAATCTTATTGCTATTTACTATGATGAGTCCGTTTATCCCTGAATCACCGCCCCGACCGTTGTTCTCAACGGCATACCGCTTTTGGGTCTGCGTTCGACGAATGATGCGCTGCGCCCTACACAAAATAAGACATATTCTATTTTTATTACTCTTTTGTGTTTCTTCACTTATATCCGTTCCTTTTTCAGTCAGTGCTGACACTATTGATAGAAACAAATTACTTAAGATTGAAGCAGCCTATCTGTATAAGTTTACCAAATTCATCAAATGGCCAAATACCCTCTTCTCAGAACGCAGTGATCTGAATATTTGTTTGATGGGCTCCAACCTCGACCCACTCAATCGATTACTCAGCCAAGGCGTCGCAGGCAAGCAATCCAATGGTTTAACCCTGAGAATTCATCATTACCAGGATGGCTCAACACGGCCGGAGCAATCATGCCATCTAATTTATCTGGACGCCTTACCTGAACAATCGTTTACATCCCAATTAGATTCATCAAGCACTTTGGTGATCAGCTCACCTAACAACCCAAATAAAGAAAGCAGTCTAATTTACTTAGAAATACTTAACGGGAAGCTTGTGTTCTTTATCAACCAACAGCATCTGGATAGATCGTCATTGGAAATCAACGCCGC
>JBFHTA010000199.1:0-7342 GCA_041590855.1 Pseudomonadales bacterium | reverse complement strand
CTCCCGTCTCCCGTCTCACATTTTGCCGCCTTGCCTCCTTTGCCGTCTTAAGATTTCTTGAAAATACTCTAACTTATTGAAAAATATGTATTTTATTTTTTGGCACGGTAATTGTTTGTTATTTGGAAAGTTAAAGAATTGAAGTTTGAGGGCGGCAGCATGGCAATATCATTCGACAACGCATTAGGAATTCACCCATCCGCATTGAATGTTCGTGTCCAACGAGCGGAAATCATTGCTAATAACTTAGCGAACGCAGATACCCCGGGGTATAAGGCGAGAGATATTGATTTTCGGGCCATTCTGAATACTGAGAGCGAGAAGCTATCGTCGGTGAAATTGGACAAAACAGACGATCAGCACATTGATGGTTTGTTGAGCCCGGATGAAGGTTTGAAGTTCCGTAATCCGCATCAGCCGGCAATTGACGGCAATACGGTCGAGACACAGGTAGAGCATACCGAATACATGCAGAATGCCATGCGCTATCAAGCCACTTTCCAATTCTTGAACAGCAAATTCAAAGGCCTATCGGGCGCTATTAAAGGCGAATAAGGAGTAGCTTATGTCATTAGGTAACGTATTTGATATTGCCGGAACGGGCATGATGGCTCAGTCCTTACGCCTGAATACAACCGCCAGTAACATCGCTAATGCCGAAGCGGTGAGCAGCAGCATTGATGAAACTTACCGTGCACGGCATGTGGTGTTTTCCCAGCTTCATAATCAGGAAATGGGGTATACGCGGGATAATGTGTCAGTGAATGAAGACATCGGCAACGGGGTTCAGGTGTTGGGTGTGGTGGAAAGCGATGCGCCCCTGGAAGCTCGTTATAACCCGGATCATCCGATGGCTGATGATGAGGGGTACGTTTACTACCCCAATGTGAACGTGGTTGAGGAAATGGCCAACATGATTTCTGCATCGCGATCTTATCAAACGAATGTGGACATCATGAATACTGCGAAAACAATGATGCAACAAGTTCTGACACTGGGTCAGTAAGTAAACCGCCTTTAGCCCAAGGCTAAGAGAAATGTATAGGTGAAATCAAATGACTGATATTAATACCAACACCCAAGTAGATGCCTTATCTGCTTATCGGACCCAGAGTACACAGACTAACAAATCCTCAGAAGATACCTTGGGTCAGGATGCGTTTCTGGAGTTGCTGGTCGCGCAGCTTAATAACCAGAACCCGTTGGACCCTCAGGATAACGGTGACTTTATTGCGGAGTTGGCTCAGTTCAGTTCCGTAGAAGGCATTGAGAACCTGAATTCCAGTGTGGATTCCTTGCTGAGCGATTACAAATCAAGTCAGGCGTTGCAGGCTTCGGCCTTGGTGGGGCGCCAGGTGGTGGTTCCAAATAATGATGCTTATTGGACGGGCGAAGGCAATGTGCCAGCAACTGTGGATGTGCCGAGTGGTGCAACAAATGTGCTCTTTAGCATCACTGATGATGCAGGGCAGTTGGTAGCACAAATTCCAATGACAGACGCATTACCGGGTGAAAATTCTGTGCTGTGGGACGGCAAGGATGCAGAAGGAAATCCTATGCCGCCCGGCAAATATAAGTTTACGGCAACCGGTTTAGTCAATGAGAAGTCACAAAGTTTGGCGGTATATGGCTCAGCCAGAGTAAACAGTGTCACCTTGGGTGATGGTCAAACCTTATTGAATCTGGCGGGTATCGGGCAAGTTCCGTTGTCTGAGGTGAGAGAAATTTCTGAATAATTTGTCCGGTCGTTCTTGGATTTTGAAGACGAAAACGAATGTTGGATATTGCAACGAATTGATGGCTTGTCGATGCGTTCGATGAGTGAAGCTAGAAGAGGATAACGATATGTCTTTTGGAGTTGGCTTAACCGGGCTTAAAGGTGCCCAAACCGATCTGGATGTGACAGGTCATAATATTGCGAATGCCGGGACGGTAGGCTTTAAGCAGTCTCGTGTGGAGTTCGGTGATCTGTATGCTGCCAATGTTTCCAGTGGAGGGGCAGCCGGTCAGGGGGTGAACATTAATCGTGTTTCCCAGCAGTTTAACCAAGGGGATATCACCTTTACTGAAAACAGTCTTGATCTGGCGATCAATGGTCAGGGGTTCTTCGTGGTCGATAACGAACAAGGAGAGCGTTTTTATACGCGTTCTGGTTTATTCGGTCTGGATAATGAAGGCTTTATTGTGACCAATACGGGTGAGCGGGTGCAGGGCTTTGGTGTACCGGAAGAGTTGCAATTACAGGCAACGCCTAACCCGTCGCGTCCTCTTGGCAATATTCAGATTGATGACGCAGATATGGCGCCAAACCGTACCACTGATGTGGATACTTCACTGAATCTTGATGCGCGTTCAGAGTTTGCTACGGGGGGCTTGCCAGCGTCCAGTAATGGTACAGGGGTCAGTGTGGCGCAAGCGGGAACAACCAACGGTTACGCAGCCACCAGTGCGACCAGTACCATTCAGGTAATTAATGCAGGGGCATCGCCAAACGAAGTGGTGTCGGATGTGAGTTGGACAGCCAATGCCTCTGCCTTTGATATTGCAGCGGCTATTTCTGATATTGATGGCGCAACGGCTTCGGCATCTACTACGCTACAGATTTCTAACTGGAATACTGCTCAAAATGCTACCTTGGATGGTGTGCCGCTAACAACGACCGATCCGACCAATGCCAGTTTTGGTAGTGGTACGGCGCTTGCTGCTGAAATCAGTGCCCGAGCTAACTACACCGCCACCTATGATGCGGGTACAGATACCTTAACTGTTGTTAATGCGTTAGGGAACGACGTGACCTTTGCTATTAACGACGCGGCCGATCCGACGTCTCCAGGGGCAGGCAGTATGGACATTACCGGCGTGGTTAATGGTCAGACAGCCGGAGCGGCAGTTACCTCTGCACCAGGTGCAGGTAACGAAGTGACTGTGGGTGGTTATGTGGATGTGGTGGTTGATCCGGGCTTGTATCTGGTCAATAACGATCCAGCCACTGCTAATAACTCGGTGGTGTTTGGAGCGACTCCTACGGATAACACCGCTGTCATCCGACCATTTAGTCCATTGGACTCGGAAAGCTACAATCATACGACGTCAGTGAATATATATGACTCGCTGGGTAATCAGCATGTTATGACTCAATACTTTGTTAAGGAGCCACCAACCTTAACGTCAACCAATCAAAATACCTGGACTATGTATGTCCTGATTGATGGTCGTAATGTCGGCGATGCCAACCCGGGCTTTGATCCAACTCAACCGGAATCGGACACTAACCAGCAGAATTTGGTGTTGTCTCAAACGCTGGTGTTTGACACCAATGGCGATCTTTCTTCATCCAGCCCGGCAGGCAGCCTGTTGGTCGATGATTGGATACCACGAGATGCTAATGGCAACCCGAATGGTGCTGAAGGGCCTCAGCCAGGTATGGAACCGACAGTTCCTCCAACCAGTTCTAACTTCACTATTGATGTTGCCGGTAGTACCCAGCGTGGTTCTCAGTTTGCGATTAATTCGCTGTCTCAGGATGGCTTTGGTACGGGTACATTAGTCGGATTGGATGTTGATACTAATGGACAGGTTGTCGGCCGGTATACCAACGGGGAAACACGTACGTTTGCTTACATTGCTATGGCAAACTTCACGAATGAACAAGGTCTGGTGCCGATTGGGGATACCATGTGGCGGGGATCAACTGCCGCCGGAGAGGCAGTGATTAACCTTCCGGGCACTGCCGCTTTGGGTAAGATTCAGTCTAAAGCCCTTGAAAGCTCTAACGTTGACCTCTCTGATGAGTTGGTTGGCCTGATCATTGCACAACGTAATTATCAGGCGAATGCCAAGACAATCGAAACTGAAAATACCATTTCACAAACCATTCTGAATATCTAATGGTAAAAGTGTCGGAGAGCCAACCCAGGCTTTCCTTCAACCGAGTTCAGGGAGGATGACCAACCTCCAGCCGCAAGTCGCACAAGGATGTGTGGCGACCTTAAGCGGAATTGAACCAGGTTCTTTTATCGGGATTGATGTGATGGTTGTGAAGCTCAATGGCTGGAGACCATTATGGATAAAGCACTTTATATCTCGATGTCAGGCGCGAAGCAGAACATGTTTGCTCAGCGCTCTCATGCTAACAATTTGGCGAACGTTAATACTACAGGTTTTAGGGAAGACTTTGCTCAGGCGCGAAGCCAACCTGTATGGGGGGATTATCATCCAACCCGCGCGTACGCTATGACCGAACGTCCTGCCAGTAACTTTAAACCAGGTGCTCTGATTGAAACGGGGCGTGACCTTGACGTGGCTATTCCGGATCGAGGTTTCTTTGTGGTTCAGGACCCGGAAGGCAACGAAGCCTTAACCCGTGGTGGTAACTTTGTTCGTGATGTGAATGGGCAATTGCTTACCCCTCAGGGGTTGCCGGTGATGGGCGAAGGTGGTCCTATCTTTATTCCGCCAGCCAGTACCATCAATATCTCCAATGACGGAACCATCTCGTTGGTGCCGACCGACGGTCAGGCTACTGAAGTTGTCGATCTTGGGCGATTAAAGCTGGTTAATCCGGACATTAATACCCTGGATAAAGGCAAAGACGGTTTGTTCCGTGTGAAAGATCAGCCGGGTACGGTGTTTGAGGCCGACCCTTTAGTTCAGGTGTCTTCGGGCTTCCTGGAGTCCAGCAACGTGAATTCCATTACCGCAATGACAGAAATGATGTCCCATCAGCGTCAGTATGAGCTTCAGGTCAAGATGATGAAGACGACTGAAGAGAACGCTGAGAAGGTGGCAAGCTTATTGCAAATTCAATAATAAGATAACGATTTCGACTGATTAGTGGCACATGAGAGGCAAGAGCCTGCCAGTACAGCTCAGATCAACCGTGAAGCAAAGTCAGTAAGTGCAGCACGGGCAGAGTACAGGGCAAGGCTAAAGAACTCTCGACCACGAATCACAGGCTGGAGGAATAAACAATGCACGGCGCATTATGGGTAAGTAAAACAGGTTTGAGTGCTCAGGATACTCAGCTGACCACCATCTCTAATAACTTGGCAAACGTTGCGACGGTTGGCTTTAAGCGTGACCGCGCAGTGTTTCATGACTTGATGTATCAGGTGCAAAAACAGCCAGGCGCGCAGTCTGCACAGGACTCTCAATTGCCATCCGGTTTGCAGTTGGGTACCGGTGTTAAGGTGGTTGGAACGCAAAAAGAACACACGCAGGGGAATCTTCAGATCACAGATCAGCCCTTGGATATGGCGATCAATGGTCGTGGTTTTTTCCAGATTACCTTGCCGGATGGCAGCATTGGCTACACCCGAAATGGTCAATTCCATAAAGATGCTGAGGGCAACGTTGTTAACCCTCTTGGTTTCCAGTTGGAACCTAACATTGTTATTCCACAGGACACCACCTCGATTACGATTGGCCGGGATGGAACCGTCAGTATTACTCAGGGTAATGAGACTGAAGCAACCGAGATCGGAAACATCACTTTGGTGAGCTTTGTGAATCCGGCCGGCTTGCAAGCCATCGGGGATAACCTGTTTGTTCAAACCAACTCCAGCGGTGATCCGGTAGAAGGGGAACCCGGTCTGGACGGTATCGGCAGTATTTTGCAGGGCTCACTTGAGAACTCCAACGTAGACACAGTGGAAGAGCTGGTGAATATGATCACTACGCAGCGTGCCTATGAAATGAACTCCAAAGTAATTTCAACAGCGGATGAAATGCTTGGATTTATTAGCCAAACACTCTAATTGAATCCTGAGTAGAGGGCAGAATGCTGCCCTTGCAGGAACCTGAGTTAACTCGAAGCAATACTATTCGGGAGACGGATAATGAACACCAAGACAGTCCTACTCTTAATTTTGACGGGCGTTATCAGCCTTTCGGGGTGTACCAAGCAGGTGGTGAAACCTGATGATCCTATGTATGCCCCCATCCAACCTACTGCTTTGGTACCGCCGGAGCGACAAGACGGCTCGCTGTATCAGGCGCGTTATAACCTGGGGTTGTTTAATGATCGCCGGGCACATCGTATTGGGGACATCATCACAGTGGTGCTGTCAGAGCGAACGAATGCGAAAAAGTCGGCATCCACCGAGCTTACCAAAGAGCAAGACATTAACTTTGATCCCGGGGTGATTCTGGGTAAAGACATGGGGAATCAAATCTCCAGTACCTTGCCCTTGCTAAGAGATATTGGCTTGTTGACTCGTCTATCACAAAGCCGTGAATTCAGTGGAGAAGGTGACAGCGACCAGAGTAACAGTCTGAGTGGACAAATTACCGTGACCGTTTCCAATGTCATGCCGAATGGTGTGTTGGAAGTTCGGGGTGAAAAGTGGATGACCTTCAATCAAGGGGATGAATACATTCGCATTAAAGGCCTGGTTCGTCCGGACGACATTTCTGACGACAACACCATCATGTCAAACCGAATCGCTGATGCGCGTATCACCTACAGTGGTACCGGAGATCTGGCAGATGCTAACCGCCAAGGTTGGTTATCCCAGTTCTTTAGCAGTGAATATTGGCCATTTTAAAGGAGCTTAATTATGTACGTGGCTGGAGTAATTAAGCGCTTTAAGCAGAGCGTGATGATCTTGACGACCATGGCCGTCACATTGATTTCAACCTTGATGCTTCCTCAATTGGTGTTTGCAGAACGTTTGAAAGACATTGCCTCGGTGGCGGGTGTTCGATCAAATCAGCTGGTAGGTTATGGTTTGGTGGTTGGTTTGGACGGAACGGGAGATAAAGCCCCGTTCACTGATCAAACCTTCCGAAATATGATGAGTCAATTCGGGATCACCATCCCACCAGGAACCAACCCGAAATTGAAAAACGTTGCGGCTGTAGCGGTACATGCCGATTTACCTGCTTTTGCCAAACCTGGGCAAAATCTTGATATCACGGTTTCATCCATCGGTAATGCGGGCAGTTTACGTGGCGGTACCTTGCTGATGACACCACTTAAAGGTGCTGATGGTCAGGTGTATGCCGTAGGTCAGGGTAGCCTGGTGGTAGGCGGTTTCGGTGTGGAAGGAAACGATGGCTCCAGTTTGACAGTGAATGTGCCAAGTGTTGGACGCATTCCTAGTGGCGCAATTGTTGAACGTGCCGTGCCAACTTCGTTCAATCAAGGCGATTCGCTGGTCTTTAACTTGACCAGTTCTGATTTCACGACGGCAAAGCGTGTGGTGGATCGTATCAATCAATTGTTGGGCAAAGGCATGGCTTCGGCGATGGACAGTACCTCTATTCGCGTGACTGCACCTCGCGATCCGTCTCAGCGCGTGTCTTTTATGTCGATGCTGGAAAATCTGGAAGTTGATCCGGG